>JAKFWI010000195.1 GCA_021731965.1 Hyphomonadaceae bacterium
GTCATGTGCGTCAGGGCAAAACCGGCGTGCTGGACTTTTTCTTTGCCGAATATCTGGCCGAGGGGGCCAGCCGAGGGCTGAGTTTCAGCCAATGGATCGAGACGGCCTACGATGCCAAGGCCACGAAAGCGCGCTTTGTCAGCCAGTGGTGGGCGAATGTGCTGGTGGACCGAGTGCTGCGCCGGGAGTGAGCGCAGCCAGCGATTGCAGGCGAAACAAGCGGGCATAGAGCCCGTTGCGCTGCAGCAGCGCTTCGTGCGTGCCGCTTTCGCAGACGCGGCCCTCATCCAGAACAATGATCCGATCGACGCGCTGAATGCTGGCCAGCCGGTGGG
Organism: Hyphomonadaceae bacterium; assembly: GCA_021731965.1. GTDB lineage: Bacteria > Pseudomonadota > Alphaproteobacteria > Caulobacterales > Aquidulcibacteraceae. Next base: position 336 of record JAKFWI010000195.1, read on the forward strand.
CCACCATCAAAGTGGTGCGCCCCTGGCTGAGCCGCGCCACGGCATCCTGGATTTTTTCTTCCGATTCGGCGTCCAGCGCCGAGGTGGCCTCATCGAGAAGCAGAATGGGCGCATTGCGCAAAAAGGCGCGCGCGAGTGCGATGCGCTGACGCTCCCCGCCCGAAAGCTGAATTCCGCCGGCACCAACGCGGGTCTCTAGGCCCTGCGCAAGGCCGGATATGAAGGCATCGACCGCCGCAGCTTTGGCCGCCGCCCAGATTTCCGCGTTGCTTGCCTCGGCTTTACCCAGTGCGATATTCGCCCCGATTGTATCATCGAACAGCACCACATCCTGGCTGACGAGAGCCATTGCACCCCGCAGGCTGGCCAGCGTCAGATCTCGTACATCCTGGCCATCGATCAAAATCTGCCCGCCGCAAACATCGTGCAGGCGTGGCAGGAGATTAAGCACGGTGGATTTGCCCGCCCCCGAGGGCCCCACCAAGGCCACGCTCTCCCCCGCCGCGAGCTCGAAATCCAAGCCGCTCAGCACCGGGGGGGCTTGATCATAGGCAAACTCTACGTGCGCGAAGCGGATGCGCGGGCAGCGCGTGTGCAGCGTGCTGGCACCCGCGCGCTCTTTGATCCTGGGCTGCTCATCGACCAGCGCAAAAACCCGGGTGAGCGCCGCCACGGTTTCGTTCAACAAGGTGTTATAGGAGCCCAGCCCGCGGGCCGCGGAGGACGCGGTGGCGATGGTAGCGATAAAGGCGAAGATATCCCCCACGGTCGCCGCCCCTTGCGTGATGCGCAGGCCGATCAGCGCAAAGACGACAGCCAAAGCCGCCGCGCCGAGGATTTCCAGCAAGGGATCGGCGCGCGCGCGATTGCGGACGAGGCGCATTTGAGCTTTCCGGCGTGCCTCAAACAAGGCGCGGAGGCGGCCGGTCTCGCGCGCTTCCAGCCCAAAACTGCGCACCAGCCGCCCCGCGCTGAAGCTTTCGGTCAAGGCCGACGCGAGCTCACCCATCTGGGTTTGGGCGGCGTGGCTATCGCGCCTGGCCCGCTTTCCGATGCGCTGCAGCGGCGAGGCCGCGAGCGCGAACACGGCAATAACCAGGCTGGCCAACGGCCAATCGATCCACAGCATGGCCCCCAGTGCCGCCACGAGCGTCAAGGCATCGCGCGCCAGCTGGCCGATCGAGCGGATCAGCCCTTCCGATACCACCGAGAGATCATTGGTGAAGCGCGAGACGAGTCCCCCGACAGGCTCGCGCTGCAGGCGTATGAAATCGGCCCTCATGAGGGCATCGAACATGGCGCGTTGGATGTCGCGCAGTGCCCGCAAGGCGATATCGGAGGTGAGAATCGCTTGGCCATACAGGGCGCAGGCCCGCAAACCGGCAACAGCGAGGATCCAAATCGGCACCTGATAAACCAGGGCGCTATCGCCCTTTTGAATCTGATCCCCCGCAAACTTGGTGATGAACACATAGCCGCCGGAGGTCGCGGCCGCCAATGCGATCAAGGGTGCGAGCGCCAGGAGACGACTGGTTTGCGGACGCAAAAAGCCTTGCCAAAGGCGGCGCAGCACCGCGCTGGATGCGCGATCAGCCGTGATGGTCGGCCCCGTGAGCAGGATCCATCAGCCGATGGGCGTGCAGGATGAAATAGCGCATCTTGGCGTTATCCACGGTGCGTTGAGCCGCGCCCTTCCAGGCATCATAGGCCGCGGCGTAATTGGGATAAGCCCCCACGAAATGCACGCCGTCTAGATCGGAAAACTCCGTGCCGCCGACGTCGCGTAGCTCTCCGCCCAGCACGAGGTGCAGCAATTGCGTTTCGGTCATATTGCCTCACTTTCCGTCATGTCAGCGAATCATGGCCACGCGCAGCCAGGCGCCTGCTTAGCAAGGCGTGGAGTTGAGGGCCAGCCGCCAGCAGGCCGCTTTGGCGTGGATCGGCCCGGTTGAACGCGAAAGGCGTATTATCCGCATTGCAGACTTGCCCCCCGGCTTCTTCCACCAGCAGCGCGCCGGCAGCGAGATCCCAATCCGATTTGGGGCCCAGCGCCGCCACCGCATGCGCCCGTCCGGCGGCGACATCGGCCAGCGCGAGGCACAGGGCCTTGATGGGTTTGACGCTGAAGGGCGCCGCCGCCCCAAACACCGCCCGCCCCGCAAGGACGATCGCGTCGGCCAGCGAAGGCGGTGCCGCCACCCTCATGGGCGCGCCGTTCAGCATCGCGCCGCCGCCGCGCACGGCCGTGAACAATACGCCGGTGGGGGGACAAAAAATCGCCGCCGCCATCGGCCGCCCGTATTCGGTCAGGCAGGCGGCTTGGCAATAGCTGTCAGCGCCCTTCATGAAGCTGCGGGTGCCATCGATCGGATCGACGATCCAGGCGCGCGCGTGGGTCCGCTGGGCCGGGGGATCGGCGCTTTCTTCCGAGAGCCAGGCGTAATCAGCGCGCGCGCCGCGCAGCACGCGTGCAATCTCCGCGTCGACGGCTTCATCGGCATCCGTCACCGGCGAGCCATCGGCCTTCTGACGAATGGCCAGCTTCTGCCCATGACGCGCTTTGGCCACTGCGCCCCCCGCGCGCACTGCCTCGATCAGAATCGCGATTTCCGCTTGCCAATCAGCGCCCGGCAATGGTCACGCCGTCGATCAAGATGCTGGGGGTTTCCAAGGCAGTGCGCTGATCGAGATCGGAGCCCGCCACCAAACGTGCGAAGAAATCCTTCAGATTGCCGGCGATGGTAATTTCGTTGACGGGAAAGGCGCGCGCCCCTTGCTCAAACCAATGGCCGGCCACACCGACCGAATAATCACCCGAATTGGCATTGAAGGAAGGGGAGAACAACTCGCTGATCAAGAGGCCGCGACCGGCACCCTTCATCAGGCCTTCCAGATCTTCTGGGCCGGGGCTGATGGTGACATTGGTGGCGGTAACGCCAGGCGGACCCCCGCCGCCGAAACTGGCATCCCCGGTTGTGCTCAAGCCCAATTGGCGCGCGCTGGCGGTGTTGAGCAGCCAGCCGGTCAACACCCCGGCTTCGATCAGCTTACGCGGCGCCACCGCCACGCCTTCGCCGTCAAAGCATCGCGAGGCATGCCCCCCGACACGCAGCGGATCGCTGACGATATCGATGGCGGGTGAGAAGACCTGCTGGCCGAGAGATTCCTTGAGAAAGGATACGCCGCGGGCGATGGCCGGTCCCGATATCGCCCCCAGCATGGCCCCAAACAAACGCCCCGCCACGCGGTTTTCGAATATGACCGGGGCGGTGCAGCTATCGATCTTGCGCGCGCCCAGGCGGGCGGCGGCCCGCTCCCCCGCATTGCGCCCGATCTGCGCAGGGGCCGGTAAATCGCGCAACCAGCGCACGGAGCGGCCGTCATAATCGCGTTCTTTTGCACCGTCTCGCTCCGCCATGACCGAGAGGCCAAAACCGAAACTGGAGCCGCTGGAATACCCGGAAAAGCCATGGTTGGTACGGAAGATGGAGCTGCCCGCGCCCCAGCTCGCGCCGGAGCCGCCGCTATTGGTGACGCCATCCACCGCCAAGGCGGCCGCCTCCGCGGCCAATGCGAGTTCCTCGAGGCTTTGCGGGCTGATCAGCTGCGGATCGTGCAGGCGCAAATCGGGGAAATGCTGGGCCAAGCGCTGGCTCTCGGCGAGTCCCGCATAGGGATCCTCCGGCGCGACGCGTGCGGCCGCCGCAACGCGTTCAAGCAATTCGCTGATCGCTAGGAACGTGAGATTGCTGGTGCTGGCCCCGGCTTGGCGCTGGCCAAACAGCAAGCGCACGGACATGGCGCGGTTTTCTTCGCGCTCAACACCCTCCAGCGCCCCAAGACGCACATCCACCGAAAGGCTTTCGGAGGTGGACACCGCCACCTCTGCCCCATCTGCGCCCAGGAGCGCCGCCACTTTCAGGGCGTGATCCAAAGCGGCTTCGTCAACCATTTGCATTGCCATGCGCTGACATGGCCCAGGCCTGCGCGCCGGACAAGCCCCTCGATAGACCTTGCCATGGCCCGCATCTTCGGCTGCATGCATGGATCATGATGCTACGTCTCGCGCGCCTGGAAAACGGCGAAGCTGAAATTTTCCGCTCCTTCCAGGGTGAGGGGCCGATGGCCGGGCGCGTGCGGGCCTTCATCCGGCTATCGGGATGCAATTTACACTGCCGCTGGTGCGATACGGCCTATACGTGGAATTGGTACGGCGCGGGTTTTGCCCATGAGCGTGACGCCCCCGGCGCGCCGCATGCCTTTGATCTCGCATCCGAAATGGTGGCAATCAGCACAGCGCAGGCCGCCAAGCAGCTGCTGGCGCTTGGTGCGCCAGGCTTGGTCATCACCGGCGGAGAGCCCTTGCTGCAAGCAGCGGGGGTTTTGGCCCTGGCCGAGGAAATCCGCGCCCGTGACGCTGGCCTGCAGCTGGAGCTGGAAACCAACGGCACCAAAGCCCCGCAGGCGGCCCTGGCAGCCCTGCTGGACCTTATCGTCGTATCGCCCAAGCTTAGCCATTCCGGCAATCTGCGCGAAGCCGCTTTGGTGCCACAGGCCTTGCAGGCCCTAGCCGATTTGCCACAAGCGGTGTTCAAATTCGTGGCAGCCGCACCAAGTGATCTCGGGGAAATCGCGGCACTGGTGCAGATGTTTGGCATTGCGCCCGCGCGCGTTTGGGTCATGCCCAAGGGCCAATCCAGCAGCGACGTGCACGCCTGCGGAGCGGCTATTCACGCTTCGGTTTTGGCGGCAGGGTTTTCCTATAGCGACCGGCTGCATTTGCATTTATTTGGTGCCGCGCGGGGCGTTTAGGCAGCCAAGAAACAACCGATCAGTACATTTTCCCCAAAAATAAGCGTAACGCATTAGTCGCTTCAGCGCGTAATCCCATCAGTGCGGGCCAGATCGATCCGCGAACTCGCGCTAATCGAACAGTTTGGAGACGCTTTCTTCGTTGGCGATGCGGCGGATCGCCTCACCCAGCAGTGGGGCCACCGGAATGGTGCGGATACGCTTGCTGGCCAAAGCGGCGGGTGAGGGCTGGATACTATCGCTGATCACCAATTCCTGCATTTCGGAGGCCTCGACGCGCTTGACTGCCCCGTTGGACAGCACGCCGTGGCAGACATAAGCCGAAACCGATTTCGCGCCCTGCTTGCGCAGGGCCGTCACGGCATTGCACAGGGTGCCGGCGCTATCGACGATATCATCCACCAAGATGCAGCGCCGATCCTTCACCTCACCGATAATATTCATCACCTCGCTCTCGCCTTCACGCGGGCGGCGCTTGTCGACGATGGCCAGATCCGCACCCAGCCGATCAGCCAAGGCGCGGGCCCGCACCACACCGCCCACATCTGGCGAAACAATCATCAGATCGGAAACCGCATATTTGCGGCGCACATCGGCTTCGATCAGCGGCACAGAAAAGAGATTGTCGGTCGGGATATCGAAAAAGCCCTGGATCTGCCCGGCGTGCAAATCCATGGTCAGCACCCGGTCCGCGCCGGCGCGCACGATCAGATTGGCCACCAGCTTGGCAGAAATGGGTGTGCGGCCACCGGTTTTGCGATCCTGGCGGGCATAACCGAAATAGGGGATCACCGCGGTGATGCGCCGTGCAGAGGCACGCACCAGCGCATCAATGCATATCAGTAATTCCATGAGGTGATCGTTGGCCGGCGCGGAGGTCGATTGCAGGACGAACACATCCTCGCCGCGCACATTCTCTTCGATCACCACGAAAATCTCGCCATCCTTGAAGGCTCGCACATCCGCGCGGGTCAATGGCATGTCGAGATAGGTCGCGATGGCCTGCGCCAGCGGCAGATTGGCGTTGCCTGACAGCAATTTCATGAAGCGTTTCCCCCAAGGAATTTTCGGCCTAGACCGGCTAATTTATTGGCATAGAGCGCATCGCAGTGGCATCTCTGGGCCAGATGCACGCCGTCGCCACCCGGTAACCATGCGCCACCCACGCTCCAAAGAGTGGGGTGAGCTGTTTCTAAGGCCTCAGTGCCCAATCGATCTACCAACAATCAATCGCACACGCCGGCTGCGTTGACATAGACGCGTCATGCTCTGCTTCGCAACGGTCGCCATGCTTTGCTCCACGCTTTCTTACAGGGCGCGTGTCAAAACGATGACAGAAATATTCCGGCCGTAATCGGCTTCTCCGCGCAGCAAGGCGCGCCGATTGCTGAAAAACTCTGCCTCAAGGGCGCAGGTGTCGGCGCCGAACTGGTGCACAGGAAGCAGGCCTTCCGCCTCCAATTGTGCGGCGCAGGCACCAGAAAGATCGAAATGGCTGCGATCCCCGCGGCCCGCGCAAAAAAATCGCTGTGTCGACCGCTCATGCTCCACAAAGCGCGCCATAAATTCGGGGCCGACCTCATAACTGTGTTGGCCGATGCAAGGACCGATGGCCGCGCAGATCCGGCCTCGCTCCGCGCCGGCGTTCAGCATGGCCGCCACAATTGCCGGTACGATGCCCGCCAGTAGGCCCTTCCAGCCGGCATGCGCAGCGCCAATGACGCGGTTATGCGGATCGAGGAGCAAGATCGGCGCGCAATCGGCCGTCAGTATCGATAAGGGGACGCCCGGCTCGGTGGTGATCAAGCCATCGCAGCGAGGCCGCTCAGCCAGGCCGGCCGGCCCGACACGCTCCACCTGCGCCCCATGCACCTGGTAGGGCGTCAGCAGGATCGATGGGCCGAGGCCGAACGCTGCGGCCACCCGGCGGCGATTTTCCGTCACCGCTTTGGCATCATCCTGGGAGCCGAAGCCAGCATTGAGCGCGGCGTAAATGCCAGCCGATACCCCGCCTTGACGCCCAAAAAAACCGTGCACGACACCCGGCGCGTGCAGCGCTGGCGCGGTGAGGAAAGGCGGGCTCAAAACCCGGCTGGGGCAGGAAGCCCCGGGCTGGAGAGGCAGATCACCTGAAACAATGCGCCCATTTGCGCTGCGTCCGTCAAGCGCGCGTATTCCTGTGCCAGTGCATCGGCCCGCTGGGGATTGGCGCTGGCCAAGCCTTGCATGCGTGCCGCGATGCCCAAGGCTTCCAGCCAGTGGCCTTGCCCGATCGGACCTGCCACGGTTAGCCCACAAGCGCGCGCCAGGCGCCGGATAGCGGAGAAGTCCACGCGGGCGCTGAGATCGCTGAGCCCAGGTGCAGCAAAGGGCGATAGCTTTTGGCCGGCCTGTACTGCCTGGAGCGTATCGCCGCTTTCGGCGTTGGCCGGGCCGTAATCGATCAAGAGCGCACGGCCCGGATGGGCCAGCAAACGCAGCGCTAAATGATCGACGAGGCCCTCCAGGCTGGGGCGGACCTCCGCCACAACGCCATGCGGCGCGTCAAACAATGCGGGTGGAATGAGTGCGTCATCACGCAAGGGCTCCGGCGCCAGCACGAAGCCCAGGCCGTCTGGCCCGTCCAGGCCGACCAAACGCTCGTGCCAGCCCAGCGGCGTACGCACGAATTGGCGGATGGGCAGGCAATCGAGAAATTCATTGGCCAGCAGCATCATCGGCCCCCGCCAGGCCTCCTCCAGCCGGTTAACCCAGCGAGGCCGCACGCTCAGCGGCGCGAGGCGCGCATTCTGGGCGCTGGCCAGCTGTGGGCTCGCCTCTACCAGCACGGGAAAGGCCGCCAGCGCGAAACCTGGTGCGACGCTGCGCGCTGCGCGCCAAGCATCGGCCATCAGCACTCCGCGCCCGGGGCCCAACTCGATCAGCGCGCACGGATCGGGGGAAGCCATGTCCAGCCAAGATTGCACCGCCCACAGGCCCAGCAATTCCCCAAACATCTGGCTGATTTCCGGGGCGGTGGTGAAATCGGCACCCAAGCCCGGGTTGGCGACGTAATAGCCGTCGCGGGGGTCAAACAGGCAGGCGGCCATGTAATGCGCCACGCTCAGGGGGCCATCGGCTGCAATCATGGCGCGCAGCCGGCGCAGCAAGACAGTCATGACGCCTAAGCCGTGTGCGGGGCCGAACTCGAAGGGCCGTCACCGGGTAAAGGATTGGCCTGTGCACGCATCAGCAACCAAATCCCGCCAGCGAGCATGGGCAAACTGAGCAGCATGCCCATCGTCAGGCCCAAAGGGAAAACCGGCAAATGCGCATCGGGCTGGCGCACGGTTTCCAGCGCGATGCGCGCCAAGGCATAACCAACCAGGAAAATGCCTGCCACCAGCCCCGGGCGCGCCAGCGCATAGAAACGATGCGTGGCAAGGCGCAGCACCGTAAACAGCACGATGCCTTCCAAAAATGCTTCGTAAAGCTGGCTGGGATGGCGCGGCAGATCACCGCCCGTGGGAAACACCATGCCCCAGGGCAAGCTGGTTGGCCGGCCCCACAATTCCCCGTTGATGAAATTGGCGATGCGCCCAAAGAATAAGCCTAAAGGCGAAGCCGCAGCGGCGAGATCCCCAAGTCTAGCTAGGGAAATCTTGCGCGACATGGCGAAATAGGTGATCGCCAGCACGACACCAATCAACCCGCCGTGGAAGGACATGCCGCCATTCCAAACGGCCAGGATCTCGCCAGGTGCCTTCCAGAGCATATCGGGTTTGTAAAACAGGACATAGCCCAGGCGTCCCCCAAGGATCACGCCCAAGGTGGCCCAAAACAGGAAATCATCGGCCGCCTCAGGCTTCATGGGGGCGGCTTGCCCCCGCCAGAGCTTGAGATTGCTGACCAAAGCCACGATATAGCGCCAAGCCAGCAACAGCCCCGCCATATACGCCAACGCATACCAACGCAGCGGAAAAGGGCCAAAGTGCAGGCCAAAGGCCTCGAAGCCCGGCAGGGTTAAAACAGCCGGATCAATGGCTGGATACGGCAGCGCTGCAAACATGGGCTTGGTCCCGTGGGCATTGCCGCATTGCGGCCCAACACATTCGTTTCTATTTAGCAAGAAGAGGACGAAATCAATCATGCAATCACAATCCCCTTTGCTGGACGGCGTGGCCCGCGCGATGAACGGGGCCATGGGCGTGGCCCAGGGCGTGCGCGAGGAGGCGCAATCCTTCATGCGCGCCCAGGCGGATCGGCTGATCGCCGACATGGATCTGGTTGGCCGCGAAGAATTCGAGACGGTCAAGCAAATGGCGCGCGATGCGCTGGCGCAATGCGAAGTATTGCGCGCGCGAATCGAAGCGCTTGAGGCCCGCGGGGCACCCTGATGGTGGCCACGTTGTCAATGTCATTGTATCGTCACTGTACGACGATTAGGCTTTACTGGTGCTGAGTGATTCGCTTTGCATGCTTTGATGGTACGAAACCAGGGAAGGGGACCTGATGGACCTGCTGCCTGAAGAGGATTACACCCTCGAAGAAGATCCGATCGATGTGGTGGAGGCTGTCATCGTCAGCGATGGCCGCTTTGAAATCGAGCGGGCCGATGATGGGGATTTGACGTTCAGCACCAAAGGGGCCTGGTGCGAGGTGATGGGTGCGTTTTGCTGGCGTGAAGAATTGCCGGCAGTGCTCATGACCGTGTCATTTGGCTTGCAGGCCCCCGAGCATCGCCGCACCGAGGCCGCCCGCTTAACCGCCCTCATCAACGAAAACCTGTGGTTTGGGCATTTCGATTTGTGGTCCGATGATGGCACCGTGGTGTTTCGCCATGCGATCGCCATGATTGGCCGCGGCGAGTTGCAACCTGGGGAGGCGCAGGCGATGATCGCTGCGGCGCTGGATGCAGGGGATCGCTTTTACCCCGCTTATGAGCGCTTGTTCGAGGCCGGCTTTTCGGCCGAGGAAGCGGCGCATGCCGCGATTTTCGAGACAATCGGGGAGGCATAACATGGATGCGCCGTCGGTCGCGCTGCTTGGCGCGGGCCAAATGGGCGGCGCGCTGCTGCGGGGCTGGCTCAGCGCGATTCAGCGCGGCGGCGGCTTGACCCTCAGCGTGTTGGAGCCAGATTTCGATCCCGATCTGGAGCGCCAATTGGCCGCAGCAGGAGCCGTGCTAAATGCGCCCGATGCCAAGCCAGCCGATGTGGTGGTGCTGGCGGTAAAGCCGCAACAGACGCAAGCGGTGGTGGAGCAAGTGCGTGGGCTGGTCCATCCAGGCTCGGTGATCTTGTCCATCATGGCTGGGGTCACCACGGGCACGTTGAACGAGCTGTTTGGTGTACAAAAAGTGGTGCGGGCCATGCCCAACACGCCAGGCCAGATCGGGCAGGGGGTGACGTGCTATGTGGCCACCGCCGCGTGCCAAGACAGGGATTTGCTGCTGGTTGGGCAATTGCTGGAGCCGCTGGGCGCGGTGGAACGCCTGCCCAATGAGCGCTTGATGGATGTGATTACCGCGGTTGCGGGCTCGGGACCCGCTTATGTATTCCTGCTGGCTGAAGTCTTGGCTGCCGCTGCGGAGATGGAGGGGCTGGAGCCCGCGGCTGCTAGCCGGATTGCCCGGCAAACTGTCGCGGGGGCGGGCGCATTGATGTTGGCGTCGCAGGAATCCTCGACCAATCTGCGCAAGCAAGTGACCTCACCCGGCGGCACAACCGAGGCCGCGCTCGATGTATTGCAGGCAGGGGATGGTTTGATGCCGCTGCTGCGCCGCGCTGTGGCGGCTGCCACGCAGCGCTCGCGTGAGCTCGGCCGGGGGGCGCAGCCATGAGCAATGCCTCTCGCTTGGACAATGGCGCGCGCTTGGCTCTCGCCATGGCTGCGTTGGCGCATGCCAAAGAGCAAGGCTGGGCTGGGGTGCGTATCGGGCAATTGGCGGCGCGTGCAGAGCGCCCGGTGCAGGATTTTTACCCCGCCGCGCCCAGCGATGCCCTAGAGGCCATCGAAGATATGTTTGACCATGAGGTGGCTGCAGCCCCTTTGCCGGACGCAGAAGAGGCGCGCGAGCGCTTGTTTGAGTTGTGCATGCGCCGCTTTGAGGCCATGGAGCCACACCGCACCGCGCTCACCGCGATCGGGCGAGACGATCCCTTGATGCACGGCGTGCTGCTGAAAGCCTCGCTACGCAGCGCGCACTGGCTTTTAGGGCTGGCTGGGCTGGCCGACGGGCAATTTGCTGCGCTGCGCACCGGCCCCCTGGCATTGGTGCTGACGCGCGCACGCGGTGCTTGGCAACAGGACAAGGAAGGCGATTTTGCCAGAACGCTGGTTTCGCTCGATCGCGATCTGCGGCGCGCCGAGGAGGCGCAAAGCCAGCTGCACCAGCTAGCCGCTTGGCTGCGCGGGAACCGGCCCCGGCAGGCTGAGCGGAAGGCTGACGACGGCGCATAGGCCGCCCATCGCGCTGGGCGAAAGCAGAATATCCCCGCCATGACTGCGCGCCACGTCACGCGCGATCGATAGGCCAAGCCCGACCCCCTTGATATTGCGCGAGCGCGAAGCATCCAGCCGCGAAAATGGCGTGAAGGCCTCTTCATAGGCACCTGCCGGCAAGCCAGGGCCATCATCTTCCACGGCGATGTTTTGGGCGGCTCCGTCACGGGAGACGGTAACGCGCACGTGCTCACCATGGGCGATGGCGTTGTCAAGCAGATTGGCGATGCATCGCTTCAGTGCGTTGCGCCGGGCCATGATGGGGGGGCAGGGGCAGAGCGCGAGCTTGATCGCCGCTGCGCCAGCATGGCTTTGCGCCACGATTTCGCCAGCCAAGGCCGATAAATCCACCGGCTCCAGCTCGTCGAGCCATTGCCCACGGGCGAAGGCCAAGTAATCCTCCAGAGTTTTCTCCATGTCCGCGAGATCGGCCAAGGCGGCGGCGTTGTCTTCACCAGAGCCTTGCATGGCGAAGTGCAAACGCAAACGCGTCAGCGGCGTTCGCAGATCGTGGCTGACGCCTGCCAGCAAATGCGTGCGC
>JAKFWI010000225.1 GCA_021731965.1 Hyphomonadaceae bacterium
TAGCCTCCGACTCAAACCGGCACCATTCAGGGCCGACGCCGGATCAGGCAAGGACGCTTCATGCCCAAAAACCGCGCACCTCTATAAGGCGGCGGCATGGTTAAATTTTCGTTGCGCCTAACCCTTACGCCTTGATATCGAGCCGCGCCAATTGCGCCGCCCGCAGCGCCTGCGTGATCGCCCGCGCGAAGCGCAAATGGCTCTCGGACGGGAATTGCGCAACGGGGTTGGGATCGGGATCCACAAATCGCTTGAGCACATAGCGATTGGCGAGATCATCGATTTCGATCCGCAAACGCGTTGACAGGCGCGCCTCATGCAGCAAGGCCTCGGTCTGCTCAGGTTTCTGCTCACGCGGGGGCGCAGGCGTTTCCTGAACTGAGCTGAGGCTTGGCGTTGGGTTCACCACCGGAGCCAAAACACGGGCCTCGGTTGGGGCGATAGATAATAATGCCTCTGTGGCCATCGGATCTTCCTCCTGAAGCCGTGTCTCCACTGCTGTCTCAGGAAGTGGAGACGGGCGGCGGGGACACCGCCGCCCGCCCGGCCCTCAACCCTATTACTGGAAGAAGGAGAGGATGATCTGCGGGGCTTGGTTGGCGATCGAAAGCGCCTGCGCCCCAAGCTGCTGGCGAACCTGCAGCGATTGGAGACGCGCCGATTCGCGCGCCAGATCCGCATCAACGAGGCTGCCCACCGCGACTTCCAGATTGTCACCCAAAGAGGTGAGGAAGGTTTGCTGGGTTTCGAGGCCGCGGCTTTGTGCACCAAGATTGCCAAGCGCCGAGTCGAAGCTCGATTGCAAGGAGGCGATGATTTGCTCCGCGCCCGAGGGATCCGTCGTGAGGTCAACCGTGGCCAATTGCGCGAGCGAGCCGCCGTTCACACGGAAATCATAGCCGCGAACATTGGTGCTGGCATTGGACGGCGTCGTGCGCGCGATGTCCGCTTGGGCCGAGGACGAGCCGGTGAAGGTCGTCGTATTGGTCGACGGTGTCAGCGTGAAGCTGGCAACATCGCTATCGGCAGCCCGGAAGACGATTTGCCGGGTGTTGCTGTCAAACGCCGCGGTGACGCCGCCGCCGGTACGTTGCGCGACCGAATCGAGCAGCTGGCCGATGGATTGGGTGTTATCAACCGTGAAGGTGAAGCTGTCGGTATTGCCCGCAGTGCGGGTCGCCGCCAGCGTAAAGCTGCCGGAGGTGCCCGAAGACAGCAGCGCGCTGGACAGTGTGCCAAGGCCCTGGCCAGAAGCCAGCGCCGTGAGCGCCAATTGCTGACCGCCGCCGGTTTGACGCGAGGCGGAATCGACCGCTGTCGCACCCAAAGTGCCCGCTGCCGGCGTGCCGGTGAATTGGGCTGCGTTGTTGGTGAAGAAATTCGCCCGGGCATTGACGGTGGCCAAATCATCGCTAGCCCCTGCAGCCGCATCGACCGCGAGGCCGCTGCGGAAGTTCAGGGAGAAGTTTTGATTGGAATCATAGACCAGGCTATCGCCATTGAAACTCAAATTGACCCGGCCACCCGTCCGTTCGGAAACGGCTTGTTGCAGGGCGCCCAGATCGGCCAAGCCGCCAATACGAATTTCGATGGATTCAGTCGTGTTGCGGCTGGAATCTTGAAGATTGATGACCAGCGCATCATCGGTGCCGACTTGGACATTGGTGGCGACATTGGTCAGCGCGGCGTTGGCACCGAGCGTATCGATGGCCGTAGCGGCCGAGAGCGTGGTCGCTGCGGTTACGAGCGTGTCCGAAGCAGCTGCGCCCGTGGTTTGCTGGACTGTCCGCGGGGCCGCCGAGCCGGTATCGGAGGTAACGACGTTAAAGCCCGCTGTTTCATTGGAGCCATTGAGCAAGTTGACGCCGTTAATGGTGGCGCTGTTCAAGATGGCATCGATTTGATTGCGTGCGGCGGCGAAGGAGTCTTGCGCGGCCTGCCGATCGGTCGGATTGGCGAAAGTTGCGGCGCGTTGGGCTTCCGTGCGCAATTGCGTCAGAATGTCGGAAACATTGCCGCCGGCGCTCAAGGCTGTGCCGATGGTATTGGTGGCGCGGCTAATGCCTTCGTTGATGGCGCTAACCGAGCCAACGCGTGAGCGCAGGCCTTGCGCGATGGCAAAGGCGGCACCGTCATCGCCGGCACCCGCGACCCGCAAGCCCGTGCTGATGCGGTTTTGCGTGGTGGAGAGCTGACGATCAACCGTGTTCAGGTTTTGCAGCGCAACGAGCGCGCCGAAATTTGTATTTACGCTAGCCATGAAAATGCCCTTCTGGGTTCGATACGCCCCGGCATTTTGCCAGAGCGGCGCACCATTGCGCCCAGCAGATGATCCAAATTCTGTGCCAAGCTGGATCGCCGCACGAAGGTTAATTCGGCGATGCGGGAGCCGTGAACCGCCCAATCCGCGGGTTAACGCCGGTGTTTCCACCGGCCGCAAGCGGCGTTTTCGACCCGGCAAAACTTGCCGGGGGGCGGCAAAATTTGCCGAGTTCAGCCGCTCACGGGCGACCCGACAACCCCTCCATGATCGCGCGGTTCACGTCGATCATGTCGTGCAAGGCGCTGATTTGCCGCAATGCCAAACGCGAGTGCCGCTCAACCCACAGCGCCAAAGAGATCATCTGCGCGCGCAGCGCGGCGGGCAAGTGATTGTCCGGCTGGGCGCAATCATCGGCCATCAGGGCCCATAATTGCAGATTCTTGTTGATGGCCTCCACGCGCGCGGCCCCATCGAGGCTTTGTTCCTCGGCCGCACGCATCAGCCCTGCTGTCGCGAGGGAAAACGCTCGCCATTCGACATCGCGCGGTGCCTCAGCCCGCGTGGCGGCCTGCTGATAGGCTTTGATCGACATAAGCACCCCTCAAAACGCTTTCTTCATAGGCCATCAGCTTGCGGCAGCGCGTCAGCGCGCGGTAAAATTGCCCGGCTTCCAGATCATGCGCCATGTCCACGCACTCTTGGCTTGGCTCCGGCTTGCGGATGGCTTCAGCAAATTCCTGGATGCGCAGGCGCGCCTCCTGGTGCAGCGCCTGGGCATCGCCCTCCCCCAGATACAGCAGCATGATGGGAAAATAGATGCGGCGGGCGGGGCTGACAGCCTGTTCAGGCTGCATGATATCCTTCTCGCGCAGGATCGAGGCGTGGTTTTGCAGCATGAGCACGCAGCGCCGATCCCCGTTTTGCAGCACCGCGCCATTGACCACGAAGCGCTCGCTGGGCCGAAGCGATAACTTGAGTGGCAATGCGCTGATCCTTGGTTGGGCTGGTGGTATGAGCGCAATGTGGGCAATTATGGTTAATGAAGTCTTCGCGGGCCAAAGCCTGTGCGCTTGACTTGGGCCCGCCCCTTCCACCAGTTACTTGGCCGTAAAGCCAAACAGGATCAGCCCCATTATGCGTTTTGAAGGCACCAAGGATTATGTCGCCACCGAGGATCTGAAGATCGCGGTCAACGCGGCAGTCACATTGCAACGCCCGCTGCTGGTCAAGGGCGAGCCGGGCACCGGCAAAACCGTGCTGGCCATCGAAATCGGCAAGGCGCTGGGCGCGCCGCTGATCGAATGGCACATCAAATCCACCACCAAGGCTCATCAGGGCCTTTATGAATATGACGCGGTGATGCGGCTGCGCGATAGCCAATTGGGCGATCCGCGCGCCACCGATATCCGCAATTACATCAAGCGCGGCAAGCTGTGGGAGGCGTTCGTGGCCGATGAGCGCCCCGTGCTGCTCATCGATGAGATCGACAAGGCCGATATCGAGTTTCCCAACGATCTCCTGCAGGAACTCGATCGCATGGAGTTTTATGTCTATGAATTGAACGAAACGGTGAAGGCGGTGAAGCGCCCGGTGGTGATCATCACCTCCAATAATGAAAAGGAATTGCCGGATGCCTTCCTGCGGCGCTGCTTTTTCCATTTCATCCGCTTTCCAGACGAGGCCACGATGAAAGACATCATCGAGGTGCACTTCCCCGGTGTGAAGCAGCGCCTCATCTCTGAGGCGTTGAAGGTGTTTTATGATCTGCGCAAAGTTCCGGGCTTGAAGAAAAAGCCCTCCACCAGCGAATTGCTGGATTGGCTGAAGCTGTTGGTGACCGATGATGTCGATCCCGAAACCCTGCGCAACAAGGATCCCAACAAATTGATCCCGCCGCTGCACGGGGCCTTGCTGAAAAACGAGGCCGATGTGCAGCTGTTTGAGCGCCTGGCCTTCCTGGCCAAGCGCGAGCAGCGCGGCGGTTGAAGGTGATGCACCCGCAAGGGAGAATAATCTCCGCTTGCAGGGCAAGCCCCGCAATGAGAAAATAACTTCGGCTTTGCTTTCTGCACATGCGGATCAGTTCAAGCGCATTCAAGAATTGCTGCCGGAGGACGTGCTTGATGTGACTGGCGGGACGTGTTGCGATACATATTCTCGACTTACAGTAAATGACCCTTATGGGTCTCGCACCCCAAGCGGGGGCCAATACCAAGGTCAAGACTGTCCCTGTTAGCATGAACGGCGCGAGGGGCCATTGCCCCTCGCATCACCTTCGCTGGAGGAGCGCGCCAGATGTTTCACGCTTTGATGTTTGCCTTACTCGTTGCGGCCCAAGCGGCACCTGAGACCGGAGCAGCCCAGCCGCCCTCTGCTCAGGCTTCGCAGGATGAAGACATCGTGATCCCTGCGAAAAAGCAAGGCCGGCTTTGGCTGGAGGGCTTGGAGGCGTTCAAAGCGGGGCGCTATGCTGAGGCGGAGGCCAAGCTTTATACGCTCGAGCAGCGAGTGGAGACCGTTGCTAGATCGGAGGCTCAGTTACTTGAGGAGTTGACTAGAGAGAGCCATAATTTCATCTTCACGGTGGATCGTATCCCCGATGACGGTGCCGCAATTGTCTATGTCCGCGGGATTGCCCAGGCGCGTCAGGGCAAGCTCGATTTGGCAGCGGGCGCAATGAGGGAGACCATGCGCATCAATTCCAAGTTTTTCGATGCCTATGCGGATCTCGCGCTCATTCAGATGCTGCGCGGCAGGCCAGATCTCGCACAACGCCAACTGAAGCCGATGGCGAAACTGATTTCCAAATGCGTTTACAACTGCGCCGAAAAGCAGGCCCGGTATGAGCGGGTAAGAGAATTGGCGGAGAATGGTGCCGGGTGAAACCCCTTCCGGGTGCATTTCAATTTTAAGCATGGCGTGGGATGCTAGCGTGTTCGATGCAATAACCGCCTGATTCAAAGCCGCCAAAGGTTTAGCCCTTCGAGACACCTCTTTGGAGGAAAGCGCATGCTGAAATTGTTGGCCTTTGTCGTTATCGGCGTTCTGCTGACGATTCCAGCAATCGCTGCAGCCCCGCCGCCCTTGTCTCAGGCAACACAAAGCTCGGATGAGGCTCCTGGCAAAAGCACTTCCCCAGAAGCTGAGCGAGATAGCGACGAGATCGTCGTGCCAGGAGTGAAGCCACCGCGGCTTTGGATTGAGGGCCTGGAAGCATTTCGGTCAGGGCGCTATGCTGAGGCAGAACAGAAGTTGCATGTCTTGGAGTTACGGGTCGAGTTTGTAGCGCGCGGTGAGGCAGGCCTCGCGAGTTTTAATGATTTTGTCTTCACAGTGGATCGCATCCCTGATGAGGGCGCTGCAATTGTCTATGTCCGCGGGATTGCGCAGGCGCGGCAGGGCAAGTTCGCCCAGGCAGCGGGCGCAATGAGGGAAGCCATGCGCATCAATTCCAAGTTTTTCGATGCCTATGCGGATCTCGCGCTCATTCAAATGCTGCGCGGCAGGCCAGATCTCGCACGCCGCCAACTGAAGCCCATGGCGAAACTGATTTCCAAATGTGATTACAACTGCGCCGAAAAGCAGGCACGGTATGAGCGGGCAAGAGAGGTGGCAGCGGATGGTGCCGAGTGAAACCCCTGGCGGGTGCATTTTGATATTGGGCACGCCGTGGGATGCTAGCGTGTTCGATGCAATAACCGCCTGATTCAAAGCCGCCAAAGGTTTAGCCCTTCGAGACACCTCTTTGGAGGAAAGCGCATGCTGAAATTGTTGGCCTTTGTCGTTATCGGCGTTCTGCTGACGATTCCAGCAATCGCTGCAGCCCCGCCGCCCTTGTCTCAGGCAACACAAAGCTCGGATGAGGCTCCTGGCAAAAGCACTTCCCCAGAAGCTGAGCGAGATAGCGACGAGATCGTCGTGCCAGGAGTGAAGCCGCCGCGGCTTTGGCTGGAGGGCTTGGAGGCGTTCAAAGCGGGGCGCTATGCGGAGGCCGAGGAAAAGCTTTATACGCTCGAGCAGCGAGTCGAGCTTGGAGCTAGAAGCGAGGCTCTGTTACTTGAGGAGTTGACCGTCCAAGCCGAAAGCGGCAAGCGGCAAAACTTTATTTTAACGGTCGATCAAATCCCCGATGAGGGGGCCGCAATTGTCTATGTTCGCGGGATTGCGCAAGCGCGTCAGGGCAAGCTCGATTTGGCAGCGGGCGCAATGAGGGAGACCATGCGCATCGATTCCAAGTTTTTCGATGCCTATGCGGATCTCGCGCTGATTCAAGTGCTGCGCGGCAGGCCAGATCTCGCACGCCGCCAACTGAAGCCGATGGCGAAACTGATTTCCAAATGCGTTTACAACTGCGCCGAAAAGCAGGCCCGGTATGAGCGGGTAAGAGAATTGGCAGCGGATGGTGCCGATTCAAAGCAATAGCATCGGATTCCATTGGCGCTTTTGCATTTGGCACGCCCCGCCAACCCGGATTCGAATGTCAAATTCGCGCCACCAGTCTACAAATTCTTGCGGGCCGTCTGGTATTCGCTCACCCATTGTGCCACCCGCTCGGCGACGCTGGAAACCTGATCCACCGCGCCGATGCCCTGGCCGCAGCCCCAAATATCCTTCCAGGCCTTGGCCTCGGTATTGCCGCCGGAGCCGAAATTCATTTTGGAGGGATCGGCCACGGCCAGATTATCAGGATCGAGGCCCGCCGCCCGGATCGAGGGCTTCAGATAATTGCCCAAAACGCCGGTGAACAGATTGGTGTAGACGATATCCTCGGCATGGCTCTCGGCGATCATCTGCTTGTAGCGCGCATCGGCATTGGCCTCCTGCGTGGCGATGAACGCCGAGCCGATATAAGCGAGATCCGCGCCCATGGCCTGCGCCGCCAGGATGGAGCGCCCCGAAGCGATCGCCCCGGAAAGCATCAGCGGCCCATCAAAAAACTGGCGGATCTCCTGCACCAAAGCGAAGGGCGAAAGCCCGCCGGCATGCCCGCCCGCCCCGGCGCATACCGCGATCAGGCCATCGGCACCCTTCTCCAGCGCCTTTTTGGCATGGGTGATGGAGATGATGTCATGAAACACCAGCCCGCCATACGAATGGATCGCATCATTCACCTCCGTGCGCGCCCCCAGGGAGGTGATCACGATCGGGGCCTGATGCTTCACGCACATTTCAACATCATGCATCAGCCGATCATTGGATTTGTGCACGATCTGATTGACCGCATAGGGCGCGGCCTTGGCCTGCGGATTGGCACCATCATGCGCGGCCAATTCCTCCTTGATGCGCAGCAGCCATTCCTCCAGCTTCGGGGCGGGGCGCGCGTTGAGCGCCGGGAAGCTGCCGACAATCCCGGCCTTGCACTGGGCGATCACGAGATCGGGATGCGAAATGATAAACAATGGCGCACCAATGACGGGCAGGCGCATGCGCCCGCTAAGAATTGTTGGTAGGCTCACGCCAATCTCCTCAAGCAGCGCGCGGTATGTTGGCCTCAGGCTGGCATGGTGCCGCATCCGGTTCAAGCAGGGGATCAATCGCGTTGGCCCGCGTGCCAGCAAAACTTTGGGGGAAAAAGCGCCATGCGCATCGCTTTTGGTTGGATCAGCACCATTTTGTTTGTGGTTTTGGGCCTGTTTCTCGTGGCATTCGGCATGCTCTATGCCAGCGTCAATGACTATTTGCCCTTCCACGCCGCGGCCCTGCCTGAGGCGGCGCGAGAAGCTGCGCGCCCTTTATATTTCGCCCTGATGAAGCTGATCGGCGGGGCATCGGCTGCGCTTGGCATGCTGGGCCTATACGTCACGCTGCTGCCGATGCGGCGGGGCCTGGCCGGCGCGGGCCTGATGGTCAGCCTCAGCTATGCAGGGGCATTGGTGATGGCCGCCTTCGTTGCCGAGACGCTCCACGCCACCACCGGCGCGCCCACCTCTTGGCATATCATGGGCGTGCTATTGGGCATGACCGCTGCGGCCTTTGCGCTGCATTGCGCGCCACCGCCAGCTGTCAGGCGCGCGGACCAGGGCTGATGGCCCCTGAGTTACCGCGCTGGGCCTGCCCAATCTGCGGCGGCTCAGCCCACCTTGCTTTTGTCAAGGAGGCCAATGTCTGCTGCGCGGATTATTTCGAGGGCTGCCGGCAATTCCCCACCGATGTCGGCGCGGTGGATGTGCTCGAATGCGCGGCCTGCGGCTTTGCCTGGATGCCCGCCTTGCACGCCTGGGATGGCGCGCGCCTGCACACCGAGATTTACAATGGCGATTACACACTTTGCGATCCGCATTTCCTTGAGATCCGCCCGCAAAAGCTGGCAGCCTGGCTCGCGCCGCTCTGCGCCGGGCGCAGCCTTCTCGATTACGGAGGCGGCGCGGGCCGCTTGGCCGAATTGCTGCGGGGTTTTGGTGTCGCCGCCGAAAGTTATGATCCCTTTTTCGATGCATCCACGCAGCCCGATCACACCTTTGATCTCGTCACGGCGTTTGAGGTGATCGAGCATGTCGGCGCGCAAAACCGCCTATTTGCGGCGCTGGCGGCTTTGCTCAAGCCCGGGGCCAGCCTGATCGTCTCCACCTTGCTGAAACCCATGCGGCTGGAGGGGGATCATTGGTATTCCTGCGCGCGCAATGGGCATATTTCCTTCCACAGCGCGGCCAGCCTCGCCCAAACCCTGACACAAGCGGGCCTCGCCTTCATCAGCCTCAGCGACGAATTGCATGTGGCAGCGCGTGAGCACACCGCTTTGACACCTTGGAAAACTGCAACGCCCATCCAGATCAGCGGCCAGCCTGGCTTTCAAACCGCCCCGCCTTGGCGGGATTTCATCCCCGCTTAACGCGCAAATCCGTTATGCTACTGGCTTGGCGCAGCCAAGAGCAATGGCATCCAGGGCCATGGATCCCACCGCTGCTACGCACGGTGGGATGACGCAATGCACGACCTGCGGGGGGAGGTGCGCGCAAGCGAAAGGGCGCTTTGCGCCATCCTGGGGCGGGCTTTGCCCGAACTCAGGGTCCAGGCATGCAGCCTCCGTCATGCCACTGGCTTGGCGCAGCCAAGATCGGTGGCATCCAGGGGATGACGCTGGATTCCGTCATGCCACTGGCTTGGCGCAGCCAAGATCGGTGGCATCCAGGGCCATGGATCCCACCGCTGCTACGCACGGTGGGATGACGCAAGGCACCTTGGGATGACGCATGGGTTCTTCGTCTCGTCACACCCCTCCGTCATGCCACTGGCT
The DNA here is from genome assembly GCA_021731965.1 of Hyphomonadaceae bacterium. Lineage (GTDB taxonomy): Bacteria > Pseudomonadota > Alphaproteobacteria > Caulobacterales > Aquidulcibacteraceae. The sequence goes on from JAKFWI010000225.1 coordinate 9,498, forward strand.
TGGCGAAGCCTTCTCCAGTCATCCTGGTTTCGAGCGCAGCGAGAAGACCAGGATCCACTACCTCTCCCCACCTGGATCCTGGGTTCGGGCTGCGCCCGCCCCAGGATGACTGGGCGCCTTCAGCCAAGGATCCCACCGCTGCTGCGCGCGGTGGGATGACGCAAAAAACCAGCCCTCAGCGCTGCAACGAAAACGGCGTGAAATCGGTGGCATCGTCAAAGACATCCACGCCCTCGCTGCGTTTGAAAAACCCGACAATGCGGTAGGTCACGGGCGTGAGCACCACTTCCCACAAAACCTTCAACGCGTAATTGGTGAACAAAATCGCGATGACCTGCATATTCGACCACACGCCCAGAAAGGCCAGCGGATAAAAGATCAGGCTGTCGACGCCCTGCCCCACGATCGTGGAGCCGATGGTGCGCGTCCATAAATACTTGCCCTTGGTCCAAACCTTCATGCGCGCCAGCACGAAGGCATTGGCAAATTCGCCCGCCCAAAAAGCCACGACCGATGCGGCGACAATGCGCGGTGTCTGCCCAAACACCACTTCATAGGCGCTCTGGCCGGTCCAGCCCTGCGCGGGCGGCAGATTCAGCACCACCCACGACATGAAGGACATGAACAAAACGGCCCCGAAGCCGGCCCACACCACGCGGCGCGCGCGGGCATAGCCATAAACCTCGGTCAGCACATCCCCCAGCACATAGCCCAAGGGGAAAAACAAAACGCCCGCGCCAAAGGTGAAGCCGAACACGGTCGCGGGCTTGGCCGCGCCGATAATGTTGGAGCAGATCAAAATGGCCACGAAGGCAGCCATGCAGAAATCATAGTATTTGAATTGGCGCGTCGCGGTTTGCGCACTGCCGCTGCTGACGATGTTCACGCGCAATCCTCCCCTGGCGGCTTGCCTTGGCAAACCCGCCTCGCCTTTCCAACCCGCATAGCGGCTTCGGCTCCACGCGGCAATCGGCTGCCGCCCGGCGCTCAGCGCCCCCAGGCTTGACGCCCCTAGCCCTTCAGCTAGGCAAGCGATGACCCTGAGGGAGGGCTCCATGGCCGATGTGTTCATCTCCTACAAGAAAGAGGACCGCGAGCGCGTCGGCCCCATCGTCGCCGCGCTGCGCGAGGAGGGCTTCGCGGTGTGGTGGGATCAGGATATCGAGCCGGGCGCGCCGTGGGATGAAACGATCGCCCAACAGATCGAAAGCGCGCGCTGCATTGTGGTGGTCTGGTCCAGCCTGTCGGTCACGGCACCTTGGGTGAAGGAAGAGGCCGGTCACGGCAAGGCGCGCGCCATTTTGGTGCCCGTGCGCATCCATGATGTCGATCCGCCTTTGGGCTTCGGGTTGATCCAAACCGCCGATCTGCGCCTGTGGAAGGGCGATCGCGGGCAAAAGCCCTGGCAAGATTTCACCAATACGATCAAGCGGATCTTGCGCGGGGAGATCATCGCCCAATTGGCCGCGCCCATGCGCCACAAGCAAATGGGCCTGCCGATTTGGCTGGCGCTTTTGGGTATTGGCGCGGCGGCGGCCATTGCCTTGGCCATTGCCCTGCTGCGCGCACCCAATGCGGCGGATGCCGATGCCCAAAGGGAATTGGCCAAGCGCGTCCAGAACGTGGAGCAGCAAGCCAGCCAAGCCCAAACTCAGGCCCAAACTCGGGCACAAGCCCAGGCCGCGCCGAGTGCCGAAGAGCAAGGCGCCTGGGAAGCCGCTTTGTTGGCCAAGACCCGGGCCAGGTATCAGGCCTATTTGACGGCCTTCCCTTCCGGGCATTTCGTGCCCGATGCCAAAGCCAAGCTGGCCTCTTGCCGCACGCAGCAGCAGACTCGTTATGAGCCCTTCGAGCAGAAGGCCAATGTTTTGGGTGTGTCCATCGCCGGTTCCTTCGGCTCGCGCGAGGAGGCCCTGCTCAGCGCGCGCGATCAGGGCCGCCTGCGCGCCGAAGAACGCTGCGCGGCTTTGGCCGAAGGCATCGAAGATGTGCGCACCGCCAGCCAGCCGGTTCTGGGCCCACCGCTCTGCCAGCCGCTGGGGCCGACGCAATTCACTTGCAGCCAGCAATTTTGGGTGACGTGCACGGGCCGCAAACCGATCATCAGCACCAGCGAAGTGTGCGATTAGGATCGCCGCTCGGCGCTTGACGCGGGCCACCAGCGCGGCGATCCCTATGATCCATGACGCAAGCAGGCATTGCCCCCCCATCTCTCAGCGCTTGGCGCGCCTTGGCGCAGGCCGCCCTCAAGGGCGCGCCCTTCGAGGCGCTGATCACCAATTCCCCCAGCGGCCTCGCCATCGCACCGCTGTACACGCAGGCCGATACGCAAATTGAATCCCCGCTATCGGGCGCACGGGTTGGGCCCTGGGATGCGCGCCAGATCATCGCGCGCACCGATCCTGTCGCGGCCAACATGGAGGCGCTGGAGGAATTGCAAGGCGGGGCCAGCTCTCTGGAAATCGAGGTGCGCTTGCATCGCGATGGGCGCGGCGTGCGCCTGGATGGCCCAGAGGATCTGGCAAGGCTGACTTCCGGCTGGATGCTCGATCTGGCGCCTTTGGCGCTCAGCGCCGATGCGCCGCTGGCCAGCGACATGGCGTTGGCC
>JAKFWI010000152.1 GCA_021731965.1 Hyphomonadaceae bacterium
TTCCAGATCGGTGATGGAAGCCTTGGTTTCTTCGTGCAGGCTATCGAGCATGGCGATATCGCGGCGCAATTGCTCGCGCCGGGCATCGAGTTGGATGCCGATGGCATCGATCTGCCCGGCCACATCCTCGAAACGGGCGCGAAATTTCTCCACCTGCGCTTTCATGCCGCCGAACAGGCGCCCGATAAAGCCCTCTTTTTCGACGCTGGCGGGATCGAGCTTTTTGGCCTTCAGCACGATTTGGGTTAGCAATTCGCCGGTATCGCCCAGCTCCTTGTTTTTGGTTTGCGCCAGGATGCGATCGGCATAGCTGGTGACATTGCGCTGGGCGCGATCGCCGAACGTGCTGATCTTGGCGCGATCATCGAGGCTGATTTCCGCGCGGATGCGGGCCAGCGCCTGGGGATCGGCCTTGATCGGCTCCGCGCCTTGCGCGAGGGGGGTTTTTGGCTCTTCCGGGGCGATGGTCTGGGACAAGCTCTTGGCGCTCCTCTTGGTGCTGCACGGGCAGCTTAAGGCAAAGCCCGCGAAATCCGAACCGGATTGTTTGGGCGAGCCACAGGCTGAATATATTGGCTGTGCGGCGCGGATGCAAAGCTGGCGCGCGCTAACGTTCGCGCTCAGGCCGCGATGATGGGGGTGATGGCGTCAAATTGGCCGCTGGAATCGGCGGCCGTGTCGAGATCGAAGCGCAGCTGCAGATTGAGCCAGAATTCCGGCGTCGTGCGCAGTGCGCGCGCCAGGCGCAGGGCCGTATCGGGCGTGACAGCGGCCTGGCAATTGATCAGGCGGGTCACGCGGTTCGGCGGCACGTGGATGGCCCGCGCCATTTGCGCAGCGCTCACGCCCAGCGGGCCAAGAAACTCCTCCTTGAGAATTTCCCCGGGGTGAATGGGATCGTACTTCTTGGTCATGTCGCGTTCGGGCCTCCTTGCTTTGCCAGCCAGCGCTTTCTGGCTAGTGATAGTCCACAATCTCCACATTCTGAGGCCCTGTTTGCGTCCATACAAAGCAAATCCGCCATTGATCATTGATCCGGATGGAGCGCTGCCCGTGCCGATCGCCGCGCAACGCCTCCAGGCGATTGCCGGGCGGGCGGCGCAAGTCTTCCAAGGCATAAGCCGCTTCAAGCATCAGCAGTTTACGCCGCGCTTGCCGCTCAATAGCGCCGAAACGCCGCGACCGAATTCGGTGGAACAGCGCTTCGGTCTCGCGGCAGGCGAAGGACTGAATCATCCCATCTCCGTCTCGATCTCGTTACGTAATCCGTAACGCGGAAATTGTCAATCGGATTCAACGTCAGGAACATGAGAGCCGCTCGCGCGATCAGTAAATGCACGACCGTGGGGAGGCAGAAGCGGGGCGTTTATGTGAAGCGAATCGGATGGGGCAGATCAAGTGCCCCCGAATTTCCCCCTTTTCGCGGGGGCCGCATCGCGGCTAAGCTCTGGCCATGCTGAAAAACTCCTCCTTCCTGCTCGATTTTGATCTTGGCGAGACGGTTGATGCCGTCCGTGAAACCAGTGCGCGCTTTGCCGCCGCGGAAATCGCGCCGCTTGCCGAGGAGATCGACAAAACCAACACCTTCCCGCGTCAGCTTTGGCCCAAGCTCGGCGCGCTTGGCCTGCACGGCATTACGGTGGAGGAGGAATGGGGCGGCTCCGGGCTTGGCTATCTCGCGCATTGCGTGGCCATGGAGGAGATCAGCCGCGCCTCGGCCTCGGTGGGGCTGTCTTACGGCGCGCATTCCAATCTCTGCGTCAACCAGATCCGGCGCTGGGCCAGCCCGGAGCAAAAGCGCCGCTATCTGCCAAAGCTGATCAGCGGGGAGCATGTCGGCTCCCTGGCCATGAGCGAGGCGGGCGCGGGCTCGGATGTCGTCTCCATGAAGCTGAGCGCCGCCAAACGGGGCGATGGCTATGTGCTGAACGGCACCAAGATGTGGATCACCAACGCCCCGCATGCCGATACGCTTGTCGTCTATGCCAAAACCGATCCCCAGGCCGGCCCGCGCGGCATCACCGCCTTTCTGATCGAGAAAGGCATGAAGGGTTTCACCGTCTCGCCCAAGCTCGATAAAATTGGCATGCGCGGCAGCGATACCGCCGAATTGGTGTTCGAGGATTGCGAGGTCCCGGCCGAAGCCATCATGGGCCCATTGGGCGGGGGCGTCGGCGTGCTGATGAGCGGCCTGGATTATGAGCGCGCCGTGCTGGCGGCGGGGCCGCTCGGCATCATGCAGGCCGCCCTCGATGTGGCGCAAGATTACGCCAAAGAGCGCAAGCAGTTTGGCAAGGCCATCGGCGAATTCCAGCTCATCCAGGCCAAATTGGCCGATATGTATGTGGCGCTGTCTTCGGCGCGGGCCTATGTCTATGCCGTGGCCAAGGCCTGTGATGCGGGCAAAACCACAAGGCGCGATGCCGCTGGCGCGATTTTGTATGCCAGCGAGAGCGCGGTGAAAGTCTCCCTCGAGGCCATCCAAATCCTTGGCGGCAACGGCTATATCAACGATTACCCCACCGGGCGCCTGCTGCGCGACGCCAAACTCTATGACATCGGGGCCGGCACCAATGAAATCCGCCGCTTCCTGATCGGGCGTGAAATCATGGCGAGTTAGCCCGTATTGGGTGCGGGGCACCGAATTTCCGTGCGGATCGTTCACAGATTGGGGAGGGCCGCGCGCGGCGCGGTGCGATGGGGTAAAGCACAGGGCTGGAACGGCCGCGCGCCGCTGGGATCCCTGCCATGAGTGCCATCACCACCGAGCCCACACCTGCCCTTGCAGTGCAGCCTCTGCCGGCAGTGATGCCCGCGCCGGCTCCAGGCGGCAAACCGCGCGTTGTGATCGTGGGGGCGGGCTTTGCCGGGCTCTCTTGTGCCAAGGCCCTGGCCCGGGCGGATGCGGAGGTGACGCTGATCGACCGGCGCAATTATCATTTGTTCCAGCCGCTGCTCTACCAAGTGGCCACGGCCGCGCTCTCGCCGGCCGATATCGCCTGGCCGATCCGCGGCATCCTTTCCAGCCAGCGCAATACGGGTGTGCTGCTGGGCAGCGTTACCGGGGTGGATACGGCTGGCAAGGCCGTGCTCATGGGGGAAAAGCGCGTGCCGTATGATTATCTCGTGCTGGCCACCGGCGTGCGCCATTCCTATTTCGGGCGCGATGATTGGGAGCCCCACGCGCCTGGCCTGAAACGCATTGAAGATGCCACGGAAATCCGCCGGCGCATTTTGATCGCTTTTGAGCGCGCCGAGGCGGCCAGCGACATGGAAACACGCCGCCAGCATTTGACCTTTGTGGTGGTGGGCGGCGGCCCCACCGGCGTGGAGATGGCCGGGGCCATCGCCGAGCTTGCCCGCCACGCTTTGACTTGCGATTTCCGCAAGATCGATCCCACCGTGGCGCGGATCATTTTGATCGAAGCGGGCCCGCGTTTGCTGGCCACCTTTCCTGAATCGCTCTCGAAAGTCGCGCGCTGGTCTTTGGAGCGGCTGGGCGTGCAGGTGTTGACGGGCGTGCGCGTGGAGCGGGTGGATGCCTCGGGCGTCGGGTTTGGTTCAGATCAGATCGGTAGCCGAACGGTGATTTGGGCGGCCGGCGTGGAGGCCTCACCCGTTGCCGATTGGCTGGGGCAAGAGGGCGATCGCGCCAAGCGCTTGATGGTGGGCACGGGCCTCACCGCGCCAGGCCATGAAGATGTGTTTGTGGTGGGTGATGCCGCCGTCGCGGCCGGCAAAAGCAAAGGCCCAGTGCCGGGGATCGCCCCTGCGGCCAAACAGATGGGCGTCTATGCGGCGCAGGTGATCTTGCGCCGGCTGGCCGGCAAAAAACCGCCCAAGGCGTTCCGCTACCGCCATTATGGCGATCTGGCCACCATTGGGCGCAAATCCGCGGTGGTGAATTTCGATTTCTGGCGCTTATCTGGCTTTCCGGCCTGGGTGCTGTGGAGTGTGGCGCATATCTATTTTTTGATCGGCTTCAAGAACCGGATCGTCGTCGCGCTCAATTGGATTTGGAATTACATCACGTTCCAGCGCGGCGCGCGGCTGATCACCGGCCCGATGGATTGAAGCAACCCCCTCCGTTTGCCATCGGCGGAGCGAAGCGACGAGCAACGGCATCCACGGTTATGGATTCCACGCATGCTGCGCGGGGTGGAATGACGCAACTTCCCTGCGCGTGGAATGCCGCGAGAGCTGGTCGCTAGCCCGGGAAGACCTGCAGCCCGATGGAAAATACGCTGCCATCTTGTGCGGCGAGGCAGGCAAAGCTTTCTGGGCCCTGCACATAGCAGAAAACCGGGGCTTTGGCGCTGCGCAGCGCTTCATACCTGCCGCGTTCGCCATAGGCTTCAGCCTCGGGATAAAAGGGAAAGGTGCCTGAAACTCCCTCGATGGGCTTGGATTCGGGGCCCGTCCCCCCCTCTGGCCAGGGGGGCAGATCGGCGCTGGTGGTGAAGCCGGCCTGGGCCGGGGCGATCCAATCTTGCAGGCGCGTTTGCATGTCTTGGCTGTTCTTGGCTCCATCGAAGGCCAGGCCGTTTTCCAGCGCCTTGATGGCGGTGGCAAACACCGGCTGGCCATCGGGGGCGCGCACCACCAAGGTGATCACGGCCTTGGCGCAATCTGGCCCCTGGCTGAACGCACCGATCTCATAGACTTGGCCAGCCGCGATGCCCCAAGAGGAGAGGGCCTGGGCCGCGCAATCGGTGCGAGGCGCCGCATCGGCCGCGACGGGCACGCTTTTTTGCTTGCAGCCCGCCAAGGCAGCCAAGCCGGCCAACAGCACGATGAGAAATCCCCGCATATTCCCCCCAAACCTTTCGCTCTGGGGGGAATATGCACCGGGTTCACGAATAGCGCCAGCCGCGCAGCGGAACAACGTCCAGGATGCGGCCGCTGCGGGCGTGGACGAGCAGGAGATCGCCGCGCACGCGCACCCAATCGAGGCCGGGCCGGGGCGCATAGACGCCGAAGGCCCGCCAATCACGCACCAAGATCACCGGGGCGCGGCGATAATCCTGCAAAAAGGCACCGCGTCGGAACACGTAGACATCGCGCTCACCATGGTGATGACGATCCACGATGACGGGGCCGCGGTCATGATGGGCATAGCCGGGCTGGTGCGCCGCGGCGGCATTCGGGGCCATCACGGCCGCGCTGAGGGCAAGGGCAAGAGCAACAAACGGTTTCATAAGGCATCCTCCAGTTGGGATGCCCGCAATCTATTGCGGCCCGGCTGAGCCATGCCTGAATGATGTTGTTAGGTTGCGTTCAGGTTTTTTTACATGCGGAACACGCCAAAACGGGTGTCTTCCAGCGGCGCGTTGAGGCAAGCGGCAAAAGCCAGGCCCAGCACGCGGCGCGTATCGCGCGGATCGATAATGCCATCATCCCAAAGCCGGGCGGTGGAATAATAGGGTGAGCCCTCTTCCTCATAGCGCGCGCGGATTGGATCCTTGAACTCGGTCTCTTCCTCGGCGCTCCAGGCCTTGCCTTTGGCTTCGAGATTGTCGCGGCGCAAAGTGGCCAGCACGCTGGCGGCCTGTTCTCCGCCCATCACGGAAATGCGGGCATTGGGCCACATGAACAAAAAGCGTGGGCCAAAGGCGCGCCCGCACATGCCGTAATTGCCGGCCCCGAATGAGCCGCCGACAACGAGGGTGATTTTCGGCACCCGGGCGCAGGCCACGGCCATGACCAGCTTGGCCCCGTCCTTGGCGATGCCGCCGGCCTCATAGGCACCGCCGACCATGAAGCCCGTAATGTTTTGCAAGAACAGCAAGGGAATTTTCCGCTGCGCGCACAATTCCACGAAATGGGCCCCTTTGAGCGCGCTTTCGGAAAACAGCACGCCGTTATTGGCCAATATGCCGATGGGTTGGCCATACAATTTGGCAAAACCGGTGATCAGCGTTTCGCCATAAAGCTTTTTGAACTCATCAAACTGGGAGCCATCAACAAGGCGCGCGATCAGCTCTCTGGAATCATAGGGCGTGCGCACATCTTCCGGCACGATGCCCAACAATTCGCTTGGATCATGGATCGGCTCGGGCCCGCCAGGCAGGCCGGGCCGCGCCTCTTCGCCCAAATGCCCGATAATGCGCCGCGCCAGATAGAGCGCGTGTTCATCATTGAGGGCGTAATGATCGGCCACGCCAGAGCGCCTCGCGTGCACATCGGCCCCGCCAAGATCCTCAGCGCTGATGATTTCGCCTGTGGCGGCCTTGACCAAAGGCGGCCCGCCCAGAAAAATCGTGCCCTGCTTGCGCACGATGATGGTTTCGTCGCTCATGGCCGGGACATAAGCCCCGCCCGCCGTGCAAGAGCCCATGACCAAGGCGATCTGCGCGATGCCCATCGCGCTCATATTGGCCTGGTTGAAAAAGATGCGCCCGAAATGCTCCCGATCGGGGAAGACATCGGCCTGATAGGGCAGATTGGCCCCGCCGCTATCGACCAGATAGACACAAGGCAACCGGTTTTCGCGGGCGATTTCCTGCGCGCGCAGATGCTTTTTGACCGTCAACGGGTAATAGGCCCCGCCTTTGACGGTGGGATCGTTGCACACGATCATCACTTCGCGCCCGCTGACGCGGCCGATGCCGGTGATCATCGAGGCCCCGTGCACATCGCCTTCATACATGCCATGGGCCGCGAGGGGCGCGATTTCCAGAAAGGGTGCGCCGGGATCGAGGAGCCGCTCTACGCGCTCTCTCGCCAGCAGCTTGCCGCGCGCCACATGGCGGGCTTTGGCCTCGGGATTGCCGCCGGCTGCGGCGGCCCGCGTCTTGGCTTGCAATTCTTCCACCAGGGCCAGCATGCGCGCTTGGTTGCGCAAAAAGGCCGGGGAAGCGGGATCGATCTCGGTGCGAAGTGCGCTCATGCGCACCTGATTGGCCCAGCGCGGCGCTGCGGACAAGAGCCAAGGCGGGGATCACGAGACTGGGAGCGCGCGCCTGCGCTATTTTGTTACGATTGCTTTGGAAATACGCCCTATCATGCATGATACGAGGCGAACGCCATGATCCCCACCCTTGCAGATCTGCCCTTTCTGAAAGACGCGCCCCCTGAGGTGCTGAAGGATATCGAGCAGGAGGTCGAGTGGTTTTCCTTGCCCGGTGGCTGGCCCCTGTTTGAGGTCGGAGATGCCTCCGATTGCCTGTATTTTGTCATGTCCGGCACCTTGGCCGCGTTCCGCACCCTGGGCGATGGGGCGGTTAACCTGATCGGCTATATCCGCCCCGGCGAGCCTGTCGGGGAGATGGCGCTGGTGGCCGGAGAGCGCCACAGCAATGCCGTTTACGCCACGCGCGATACCGAACTGATCCGCATTTCCAGGGCGGGCTTTAACCGCATGGTGCGGCTGTTCCCGTCCATCATGCAGCATATCGCCCGCATCATGCTGCTGCGCACGCGCAAAGGCCGCCGCGCTGCCCGTGCCGAGCCGCGCCTCTATGCGCTGGTCGCCACCTCACCGACCTTGGATTTGTTGGTGCGGGCCAAGGCCCTGAAGGGGGCGTTGGAAAATCTCGGCAAGCGCGTGGTGATCATTGGCGAGGAGGGGGAGGGGCAGACCTCCGATTGGTTCGATGCGCTGGAACGGCGCCATGATGCGGTGCTGATGCTGACGCCCATTTCCGATTCCAACTGGTTCCGCATGTGCATGCGCCAGGCCGATCGAGTTTTGGTGTTCGCCCGTCAGGATGCGCGGCCGAGCTCACCCTTGCTTCCCAATGATTGCTCCCCAGCGCGCCAATTCCAGTTGGTGGATTTGATCATCTGCCAATTGGCCGGCACGCAGCGTGCCTCCACGGCCGAGGAATGGCGCCAGGCCGCGGGCGCTGCCCGGATCTTCCATTGGCGCGGCTTGGATGATCACGATTGCAATCGGTTGGCCCGCATCCTGGCCGGGCAGGCCATTGGCCTTGTGCTTTCTGGCGGCGGCGCGCGCGCTTATGCGCATTTGGGCGTGGTGCGCGCTTTGCGGGAGGCGGGCGTGGCGCTTGATATTGTTGGCGGCACCAGCATGGGCGCGATCGTGGCCGCTTGCGTGGCCATGGGCTGGGATGATGACGATATCGAACAGCGCATCCGCAAGGCTTTTGTGGAATCCAACCCCTTGGGCGATTACATCCTGCCCGTGGTTTCGCTATCGCGCGGGCGGCGCGTGGAAGAGCGGCTGGAGGAGAATTTCGGCTCCATCCTGATCGAGGATCTGGCGATCCCCTTCTTTTGCGTGTCCACCGATCTGGCCGCCGGGGCCTCGGAAATCCACCGTTCCGGCTCGTTGCGCCAGGCGCTGCGCGCCACCATTTCCCTGCCCGGAATTTTGCCGCCCGTTGTGACGGATGGAAAGCTGCTGGTGGATGGGGCGGTGCTGAAAAACTTCCCCGTGGATGTGATGCGCGAATTGTATCGCGGCCCGATCATCGGAGTGGATGTGGCGCGGCGCAGCAATATCAATATCCAGGATTTCGTGAATCCGCCGCTCTTTTTCCGCTGGGCGGCCACCAAGGGGCTGCAGGCTGCCCCGCCCATCGCCACCTTGCTCATCCGCGCCGCCACGCTGACAGTCGATCCCTGGGAGGGGCGGGCCAACACCGACATGCTGATCACACCGGACATGCCTGGCGTGGATCTGCGCGATTGGAAGCTGTTCGATGATGCCGTTGCCGATGGCTACGAAACCGCTGTCGCCGCCCTCAAGCGCGCGCCCCAGTTTGGCCGGCCCGATTTTGTCGCAGCTGAGCCTGCGCTGGAGGCGGCAGAATAGGGCCTCTGCTTTCGCGGACTGTACTTGGCGCCATTCCTGGATAAACTCGGCCTGACCCTTTTTGCGCCGAGAGATGCCTCAATGAAATTCGCTGCTTTGCTGGCTGGCTTGTTGGTGTTGGGTGGCTGTGAGCCCGGTAATCCCGCGGCCCAAAACGCCGATGCCGGCGATAAGGCCGCCAAGCTTGGTGAGCCCTACGCCATCTCCATGGCCGTGGACGGCGAAGACAGGATCATCGTCCTTGGCGCGGCGGATGGGCACCGGGCCGCGGCCATCATCAATGGGGCGCAGGAAGGGGCGCTGATGGATGTGAATTTGGCGCAGGCGCGCTTCGCCAAGCTGGCCCCCGCGCTCGATGCTGGTGACCCGGAGGTGGCCATCAAGCTGCCGATGTTTTCGCTGCAGGTGGATAGGGATGATAAAGCCGCTGGCGCGCACGGCGAGGAAGGCGACACCGGCCAAGTGAAAATCCAGATCGGTGCGGGCAAGCAGACCATTGCCATTGATGCCCGTGATGGCGCGCGCGGCGGCAAGGACCAGGCCTTGATCCGCATTGACGGGGCCGATGAGCAGGGCCTGCGTGATTTTTTGGCGCAGCAAGAGGGAGTTTCCGAAAAGCTGCGCGTGGCATTGCTTTCGGAACTAGGCCTGGAATAGGCATTGCGAAATCCAACAGGGGCGGAGCATGAGCGGCGTGACGGTTTGGCACAATCCCGGCTGCGGATCCTCAACCAATGCGGTTGAATACCTGCGGGCCAAGGGCATCGAGCCCGAAATCTATCTCTATTTGAAGGAAAAACCGGGCAAGGCGCAGATCGCGGCTTTGCTCAAGCAAAGCGGCATGAAGCCGTCTACGCTGTTGCGCCCCAACGAAAAGAAGGCCGAGGAGCTCGGCCTCTATGCCGGAGCGAGCGAGGACGCGATCCTAGAGGCAATGTCCATCCATTCCAAGCTGATCCAGCGCCCCGTCGTCATCACCGCCAAAGGGGCCGTCATCGCCCGCCCCAAAACGCGCATCGAAGAGATTCTCTAAGCCCTTGCTGACTAGACCCGTTCCCGAAAAGTGTGACGCGGTTTTCGGATGAGAACGGGTCTAATCACTTAGTGTAGAGCGGATTCACCCGATTTGACCTGAGTTAGGTCAAATCGGGATCCGCTCTAGACCCGTTCCCGAAAAGTGTGACGCGGTTTTCGGAAGAGAACGGGTCTAATCACTTAGTGTAGAGCGGATTCACCCGATTTGACCTGAGATAGGTCAAATCGGGATCCGCTCTAGGCGGCTTCTTGACGCACGCGCCGGCGCTTCTTAGCTCTAGCGCATGGCCATCAGACCCATCCTTGTCGTCCCCGATCCGCGCTTGCGGCAGATTTCCAAGCCCGTTGAGGGCGGGGTGAGCGATGATATCCGCGCGCTGATGGATGACATGCTGGAAACCATGTATGCCGCGCCCGGCATTGGGCTGGCGGCCATCCAGATCGGCGTGCCGCTGCGGGTGATTGTGATGGATTTGGCCGGCAAAGACGAGCCGCGTGCCCCCCGCTTTTTCGTCAACCCCGAGATTCTAGAGCCGGCCGCCGAGACCAAGCCCTATGAGGAGGGCTGCCTTTCGGTGCCGGAAATCTATGAGGAGGTGGAGCGCCCCGCGCGCTGCCGTGTTAAATCCATGAATTATCACGGAGAATCGATTATCGAGGAGGCTGACGGCCTGTTCGCGGTTTGCATCCAGCACGAGATGGATCATCTTGAGGGCGTCGTGTTTTTGGATCATTTATCGCGACTTAAGCGCGATACTGCGCTGCGCAAGCTGAAAAAAGCCGCGCGGGCGGGGGCGGCGTAAGTTTTGACTTTTTCTTTCGGCTGGAATGGCTAAGGTCGCGGCCTTATCTGTGTTGCAGTGCACTATCAGGAGTAGGAAATGGCGGACGGGGCCTTTGTTTCGACGGCGGCGGGCATAGATGCGGCCGTCAGCGCACGCGCGATGCTGAGCCACCCGTTTTACCAGGCATGGACGGCGGGGGCGCTCTCGCTTGAGGTGTTGCGCGATTATGCGCGCCAGTATTTCCATCATGTTGAGGCGTTCCCGCGCGCGGTCAGCGCCGTGCATTCCAATTGCACCGATCGTGATGGGCGCTTTTTGCTGGCCGAAAATCTCGCGGAGGAAGAAGGGCTGGGGGCCGGCAAGGATGATCATGCCAGCCTCTGGCTGGCCTTTGCGGAGGGCCTTGGCGCGAGTGAGGCGGACGTGCGCGCCGCGCCTTTGCTGCCACAAACCGAGGCGCTGGTCGCCACCTTCCGGCGCTTGTCGCGGCAATCCTACGCGGCGGGCCTTGGCGCGCTCTATGCTTATGAAAGCCAATTGCCCAAGGTGGCCTCGACGAAAATCGCCGGGCTCGATGCGTTTTATGGCGTGAGCGATGCGCGCACGATCCATTTCTTCAAGGTGCATGAGCACGCGGACATCGAGCACGCGGCCGTCTGCCGTGATCTGCTGGATCGCCTGCCCGTGGGTGAGCGCCAGGAAGCCATCGCTGCCGGCGCAGAGCTGGCCGGCGCGTTGTGGTCCTTCCTCGATGGCATGGAAGGCTTGCGCGCCGCTTGATCAGCAAATCTGCTAAATGCCGTCTTCGCGCGCTTCCAGCAGATAGCTGACCTCCGCCCCGATCAAGAAGGTGTAGGCAGTCAAATAACCCCACAGCAACAGGATCACCAATCCGGTAAGAGAGCCATAGGTGGCGCTCAAGCTGGCGGACTGGGTGACGAAGGCTGCCAATCCGGCGGATACCGCAATCCACAGCAGCGCGGCAAAGCCGGCGCCGCGCCAGACATGGTGCCAGGCGCAGGCGCTGCGGTTGACGCCCCAGCGGTAGAGCACGGCCGCATAGCCGGTGGTGGCGGCGAACAAGACCGGCCAGCGCAGCCAGCGCACTTGGCTTTCCAGCTGCGCCGAGGCCTCCAGCATTTTCAGCGTCAAGGGCAAAATCGCCAGGATGGCGAAGGCGACGCTGGCGGTGGCCACCGCTCCGAGGGTTAACGCCAAAGAGCCCAGGGTTTGGCGCACCGCCCGCGGTGGCCCGCATTTTTCATCGATGACAAACAAGGCCTGGCGAAAGCCCGCCACTCCGCGGCTGGCACTCCAGAGCGATAGCCCAAGGCTGATCAGCGCGCCGGTCGCCAAGGCCCCACTCGGCGCGCTGATCAGCCTTGGGCTATCGCTCTGGAGTGCCAGCCGCGGAGTGGCGGGCTT
>JAKFWI010000123.1 GCA_021731965.1 Hyphomonadaceae bacterium
GCACCGCGCGCCAACCTGTCGACGCAGGAACGCAAGCTGGCGGAATCGCGCGAGGCGCTGGAGAAAGCCGCCGCCAAGGGCGAGCCGGAAGCCCAGCACACGCTCGCGGTGTTGCTGCTCGAGGGCAATGGCTATGCCGCGGCACCAGAGCGGGGCTTGGCGCTCCTGGTTGAGGCTGCCGAGAATGGCTACCCGCCGGCTTTGATGCGGTTGGCCGATCTCAAATCCCAGAATGAAAATGCCCTCGACGAGGCGGCGGCTCTTTGGACAGAGGCGGCCCGGCGCGGCTCTCCCGCCGCCATGTTTGCCCTGGGCCAGGCCTTTTCGGCCGGCAAGGGCGCGCCGCGTGACACGGTGGCGGCGCTGGCGCGCTTTGAGGAGGCCGCCCGCTTGGGCTTTGCCCCGGCCATGCACGAATATGGCGTGCGGCTGACGGAAGGCGATGGCGCTGCGCGCGAGCCCATTGAGGGCTTCGCCTGGATTTACGCGTCCTTCGTGCTTGATCATACTGATATCGCGCGGGAAAACGCCCTTGCGCTGGCGCGCAGCATGACGCCGGAGCAATTGGCCAAAGGGCGCAAGCGCGGCACCGCGCTAGCCTGCCTCTATGCGCGCGATCGGCGCGGCTAAAGCATGCTAAGCGTTGCGGCGGCTTTGCGGGCGCGGATATCGACACGCGCCTTTTTACCCAAGGCTTTATCGCAGGAAACGCTTGCGGAAATTCTGGATGCGGCGCGCTGGGCCCCATCGGGTGGCAATATCCAGCCCTGGCGGCTGATCGCGGTGGCGGGCGAAGCACGCGACGCCGTATGCGCCTTGGCCAGCCAAACCCTGCAGGCCAATCCGGGCCAGAACGAAGAGGGCGATCGCCCCATCTATCCGGAAAACCTTTGGGAGCCCCACCGCGCGCGCCGCTATGCGGTGGGTGAAGCCATGTACGAAAAACTGGGCATTGCCCGGGAAGATAAGTTCACGCGGCTGGCCTGGTTGGCACGCAATTACGCGTTTTTTGGTGCCCCGGCAGCCGTCTTCGCCATCATCGATCGGCGCATGGGCCATGGCCAATGGGCGCATTTGGGCATGTTTTTACAATCCATCGTGCTGGCGGCCGAGGAGCTGAGCGTCGCCTCTTGCATGCAGGAATCCTGGGCCCGGCTGCGCGGCACGCTTGCTGGCCATTTCGCGCTCGGCGAAAGCGAGATGATCTATTGTGCCATCGCTTTGGGCTATGCTGATCCCAGCGCGCCGGTAAACGCCTTACGCTCTGCCCGCGCGTCGCTGGAAGAAATTGTTGCGTTTCGTGGATTTCCTTCCAAGTCGTGAATCCTTCGTTTACCCCTGCGGCTTAGCCCTCCGATAGGAAAGAGGAATGGGCATGTTGCAAGCGGAAGATCAGATCCTGAGCGGCGATTGCATCGACGTGATGCGCGCCCTCCCGGCCGGCTGCGCCGATCTGGTATTCGCCGATCCACCCTATAATCTGCAATTGGGCGCGGGGCTCACGCGGCCGGATCAATCGCGCGTCGATGGCGTCGAGGAAGATTGGGACAAATTCCAGGATTTCGCGGCCTATGACGCCTTCACCCGCGCTTGGATGGGGGCCGCGCGCGATTGCCTGAAAGAGGATGGCGCGCTGTGGGTGATCGGGGCCTATCATAATATTTTTAGGGTCGGCACGATTTTGCAGGATCTCGGCTTTTGGATTTTGAACGATATCGTCTGGCGCAAAACCAATCCCATGCCCAATTTCAAGGGCACGCGCTTTACCAACGCCCACGAAACCCTGATCTGGGCAGCAAAATCCAAGACATCCAAATACACCTTCCATTACCATGCGCTGAAAATGCTCAATGATGATCTGCAAATGCGCTCCGATTGGAGCCTGCCATTGTGCACCGGCAGCGAACGCGAAAAAGGCCCCGATGGGCGCAAGGCCCACCCCACCCAAAAGCCCGAAGCCTTGCTGCACCGCATCATCTTGGCGACCAGCCGGCCGGGCGATGCAGTATTGGATCCGTTTTTCGGCACCGGCACCACTGGGGCTGCCGCGCGCAGGCTGGGTCGGCGCTATATCGGCATCGAGCGCGACGCCGGCTATCTCGATGTGGCACGCAGCCGCTTGGCTGGCGCGCCGCGCGCCGATGCCAACGCACTGGGCATGACCAAATCCCCGAAGGAGGAGCCGCGAATCCCCTTTGGGCACATCATCGAGCAGGGCTATCTCAGCGCGGGGGACGTGCTTGTCTCGCCCGATCGGCGTTGGCGCGCCAGCGTGCGTCCCGATGGCAGCCTGGCCTGCGGTGAGCTCACCGGCTCCATCCACCGGGTGGGTGCGCAGGTGCAACAAGCCCCAACCTGCAATGGCTGGAGCTTTTGGCACGTGGAAACTGACCACGGCCTCGAACCGATCGATCATTTTCGCCGAGATTTACGGAGCAAGATCAACGGTTAGGGCCATGGCCACCGCCTTGGCAAACACGGTGGGCAGGCCCGCTTGGGCCCAATCCGCGATCGATACCCATTGGCCCCGCCCTGCAGGTTGATCCGCGGACCGGCCGGCCAGCACCTCCAGATCCAAGTGAAAATGCGTGAAGCTATGGCTGATGCGGCCGGCAGCGCGCCAGTGCGCCGCAACGGGCGCAAAACGCAGCGTGTCCACCCCCGCGTCGAGACCGTTTTCAACAGCCCTGTCGTCGCGGTTTTGTTGAAATAGCGCATGCGTCCACGGCCCGCCGGGTAGGCCAAGCATGCCACCGAGCAAGCCTTTGGCCGGGCGCCGTTCCAGCCAGAGGGATCCCGCGCGCTCAAGGAGAAAGCATACGCCATAACGCTGCGGCTTGGCGGGTTTGAGCCTGGGGCCGGGAAACAGCTCCGGGCCGGCGCTTTGGCCATGGCAAATGGCAGCAAGGGGGCAAGCCGGGCAAGCGGGGGCGCGCGGTCGGCAGATTTCCGCGCCCAGATCCATCAACGCCTGCGCCCAGTCACCGGGTCGTTCGCGCACGAGGAGGCGCTCTGCCGCGGCTTGGATGGCAGGGCGCAAGGCCCCGTTTGCACGCGTCAAACCATAGAGGCGCGCCATGATGCGGGCGATGTTGGCATCCACAGGGGCCTGCGCTTCGTCAAAGGCGATGGCGGCGATGGCACTGGCGGTATAGGTCCCGATCCCGGGCAGCAGCCGCAGCCCTGCCGCGCTTTGCGGCATGCCCGCTTGCGCCATGATCTGCGCCGCCGCATGCAGCGCCCGCGCCCGCGCGTAATAGCCAAGCCCCGCCCATTCTTGAAGCACCGCCTCCACAGGCGCACACGCCAAAGCCGCCACATCGGGGAAGCGCGCCACGAAGCGCAGCAAACGCGGGCCAACCACAGCGCTGGTGGTTTGCTGCAGCATCACCTCACTTATCCACACGATATAGGGGTTGGGCAAAATCCCCCTCTCCCGGGCCTGCGGGCTGACCCGCCATGGCAAAACCCGCGCGTGCTGATCATACCAAGCCAACAGCCGGCGCTGGGCGCGGATTTCTTCCACATCTATATGTGGTGGCATCGCTTGGGTTCGCCCACTAGATCTTTACGCTTCCTTTAGGGAATCCATGATTCGCTAGAGGTAACATGCCGCGTTCGCTCTCGTTTCGCTATGATCCCGCATTGGAGGATGGCGCACAGCGTTATCTTGCTGCACGGCGCGGCCAGGATGCGCAGCGCCCGCCGCCGCGAGCGATCACGCCCGTGGCCAAGGTGCTCACGCCTCTGCTGCGCGATACGGCCCTGACAGTAACCGAAATGGAAGCGCGCTGGGAGGCGATTGTCGGCGCAGCCTTGGCCAAGCTCACCCAGCCCGAAAAGCTGACGGGCGCCAAAGAAAGCCGCACGCTGACTTTGCGCGCCCACGCCGCCGCCGCCCCCATGGTGCAGCATCAAACCGGGCTGATTCTCGAGCGCCTGCGCCTCGCCGGCTCCGACGCCGTCAAACTGCACATTCGCCACGGCGCACCGGTAAAACCGATTGCCAATGTCACGCCCCTCAAGCGCAAGCTCGATGCCACGGAGGCCGCACTGCTTGATACCAGCCTCGCTTCGATCCAGGACGATGGCTTGCGTGCGGCGCTCAAGCGGCTGGGCGAGGCCGTGACTTTGCGCCAATAGACGCAAATCTTGCTGAGTTCAGCGCGGGCATTGACAGCGCGCGCGCCTTCCCGTTCCTACCGCAGCAACACTCGGCAAGGGAGCAGACTATGCGGGCCACGCGGCGCAGTATTGGGATGATGGGTGCGGCATTGCTGCTGGCGGCCGCCTGCACGCCGGCCGGCGGCGCGCAAAAGCTGGGCAAATTCGAAGACGCCAGTGATCTTGCCATCGGTAGTGCAAAGGCCCCGTTGACCTTGGTAGAATACGCATCCGTCACCTGCGTGCACTGCCGCGAATTCCACGATCAGGTGTATGAGCAGCTCAAAACCAATTATATCGATACCGGCAAAGTGCGCTTCGTGTTCCGCGAAATGCTGACAGCCCCGCCCGAAGTGGCCGCGGCCGGCTTTCAGCTCGCGCGCTGCGGCGGGGCAACACCAGAGCAATATTTGAACCGGGTGGGCGTGCTGTTTGACCAGCAAACCGCCGTGTTCCAGGCGCTGCAGCAGGGCCAGGCCCGCCAGGTCCTGTTGCAGGTGGCGCGCGCCTCCGGCCTTTCGGAAGAGCAGTTTCAGGCCTGCATCACCGACGAAAAAGGTTATGAACGGATCCGCGAAACCGCTGAGCAAGCCGACAGGCGCTACAAAGTCACCGGCACGCCAACCCTGGTCCTGAACGGCAAAAAGCTGGAGCCGGACGCGTTGTCTTATGCGCGCTTGTCGCAAATCCTCGATGCCGAGGCGGGCAAGAAATAGCCCGTACCCGTGCCAGCTTGGCTTGACAGCAAGCCAGAACCGTTTTTAACAGCGCGCGCCGAATGAGAGGGTGGCTATGCCGGAATCGGAGGGTGGAACCCCCAAAAGCCCGGATAGCACCCTCGCCCGCATGGGCAAAGATATCGAAGCCGCGCAAGCCAAGCTGGCACCCAAGGCTTCGCAAGAAAAGGATTATTCCGGCATCGCGGTAGGCTACCGCATGAGCGCGGAATTCGTGGCGGCGATCGCGGTGGGCGCGGTCTTGGGCTACGGGATCGATTGGCTGGTCCATACCTCCCCCTTTGGGCTGGTGCTGGGCCTTGGATTTGGATTTGCGGCGGGGATCGTGACGCTGTTGCGCTCCGCCCGCCGCTGGAATGAGCGCACCGCAGCAGCGGCCCGCGCGGATAAGGAATAAAGCGTGGCCAGCGATCCGCTGCATCAATTCCACATCCAGCAATTGCGCCCGTTTTCCATTGGCGGCGTCGATGCCAGTTTCACCACCTCCAGCCTGTTCATGGTGGGCGCTGTGGTGCTGGTGGCTGGCGGCCTGAGCTGGGCCATGGCGAAGCCGGCGCTGGTGCCAAACCGGGCCCAATCGATGGCCGAGGGCTTTTACGGCTTCATCGATGGCATGGTGGAAACGGTGATCGGCAAGGCCGGCAAGCCTTTTTTCCCGCTGATTTTCACGCTGTTTTCCTTCATTTTCGCCGTCAACATGCTGGGCATGTTTCCCTATTTCTTCACCCCTACCGCACAGCTGATCGTGCCGGTGGTGCTGGCCTTGGCGGTTTTTGCGGGGGTGTTGATCATCGGCTTTGCAAAGAGCGGCTTTGGGTTTTTGAAGCTGTTTTTTCCTTCCGGGATCCCCTGGCCTTTGTATTTCATCATCACGCCCATTGAGATCATTTCTTTTTTCAGCCGCCCTCTCAGCCATTCCATCCGGCTTTGGGCGAATATTTTCGCTGGCCATCTGGTGTTGAAGCTGTTCGCGGGGTTTACACCGCAATTGCTGGACCTTGGCGCTTTGGGCTTTATCGGCGCGATTTTGCCCCTGGT
The DNA here is from genome assembly GCA_021731965.1 of Hyphomonadaceae bacterium. Lineage (GTDB taxonomy): Bacteria > Pseudomonadota > Alphaproteobacteria > Caulobacterales > Aquidulcibacteraceae. The sequence continues at coordinate 5,940 of JAKFWI010000123.1, forward strand.
CATGACCGTGGCGATGACAGCCCTCGAATTGCTGGTGGCGTTTTTGCAGGCCTATGTGTTCGCCATGTTGACCTGTGTTTATCTGAACGACGCTTTGCACGCCGATCATCATTGACGAAACCGCCTTTTTCTTCTTTCACACCCTTCATATCAGGAGAGTATCATGGACGCTGAAGCAGCAATCTATATCGGTGCGGGCCTTGCCACCTTGGGCATGTTGGGAGCCGCCATCGGGGTGGGCAACATTTTCGGAAAATTCCTGGAGGGCGCGCTGCGTAATCCCAGCGCCGCGCAAGGCCAATTCACCAATCTGATCTTCGGCTTCGCCGTGACAGAAGCCCTCGGCATTTTCTCCTTCGTGATCGCTTTGCTCTTGCTGTTCGTGTTTCAGGGCCAAGCCGCCAATGGCTGATGGCGCAAGCGCAGCCCATGGCGCGGCAGCGGGAGCGGAGCATTCCGCGAATTTCCCGCCCTTCGATGCTGCGTTGTTTCAGCACCAAGCCGTATGGCTCATTGTGAGCTTTGCTGTGCTCTACGGCTTGCTGAACTTCTTCATTCTGCCAAAGATTGGCGGGGCCATCGCGGCGCGAAAATCCTCGCTCGAGGCGGATCTCGCCGCGGCTTCTGATGCCAATGCGGGAGCCAAAGCGGCCTCCGAGAGCTATGAGCGCAGCGTGCAAGCCGCAAAACTCGAGGCACGCCAATTGGCCGATGCCGCGCGGGCCGAAGCGGGCCAAGCCCAGGCGCAGGAATTGGCACAGGTCGACGCCCGTTTGGCTGAGCGCCTGAGCCAAGCCGAACACCGCCTCGAGGCCGCGCGCGCAGCCGGCTTGCTTTCTGCCCAGGAGGCCGCCAAGGACGCCGCGCAGGCCATATTGGCCAAGCTATTGCCACGCCTAAGCGGAGGGCATGCCTGATGGACGCAACCGCCTGGGCCACCATTTCGCTTGTGTTATTTATCGGTTTGGCCTGGCGCATGGGCGCGTTCAAGGCCGCCGCCGCCAGTCTCGACAAGCGCTCCGCGGAGATTGCCCAGCAATTGGCCGATGCCAAGCGCCTGCGCGGGGAGGCTGAGGCCTTGCTAAAGCAATACCAAGCGCGCAGTGATCAGGCACAGTCCGAGGCGCGGGCTTTGGTCGCGGAAGCCAAGGCCGATGTGGCGGCTTTGCGCCAGTCGCTGCGGGCGCAATTGGATAAGGATCTGGCGCGCCGCGAACAGCAGGCGCAAGAGCGCATCGCCCGGGCCGAGGCACAGGCCAGCGCCGAAATCCGCGAGATCGCCGCGCGTGCCGCGATCGAGGCTGCGGAGCGCTTGCTGGAAGAGCGGGTCAGCCCCGCGGTGCAGGCCGATCTGGTTTCCGCCGGCATCAAAGACATGCAGCGCATCCTCACCAAAGCGTGATTGTTTCGCTGAAGCGGCGGTGCCACCCAGTGGCTTAGATGGATCTCGGCAACAAGTGTTTGTAGCCGCGGCATAAGCATAGGGTTCGCAGGTGTTATTGGCCTATCGCAACGAACCAAGCGGGATTTCTGTAGAGGCCGTCGAGGCGCACGCGGCCATCACGCCCATGCCGGGCTTGATTTGGCTGGATCTGCTCAATCCCAGCCCGGCTGAGGAGGCCTGCGTCGAGCGCTGCATCGGCATCAATGCCATGACCAGCACGGAGCGCGCAGCCCTCGAGGAATCCGCGCGTTTTTATGAAGAAAATGATGCGTTGGTGCTCACCGCCACGGTGACGATGCAGGTACCCGACAGCAATCAAATCCAAGCCGATGCCATTACCTTCATTCTGAAGGAGGGCTTGCTGGCCACGGTGCGCGATATCAAGCCACGCGCCTTTGAAATCGGGCATGGGCGCGCCTCCGCCCGCATCGACAGGGCCCAAAACGGCACGGACGTGTTCTTGGCCCTGATCGAGAGCCTGATCGAACGGGTCGCCGACCGTTTGAGCGCCTCGGGGCGCCAAGCCAATGCCCAGGCCGCGCGCATCTTCAACAGCGGCTCGAAAGGCCCAAGCCTCACCTGCGAATTGCAAGAAATCGGGCAGATTGGTGCCAATGTGGCATTGTGCCACGAGAGCGCCGCGAGCCTACAAAGGCTTGCGGCCTTTGCCGAGCAGGCGCATGCGCGCCATGATCTGCCCCAAGATCGCCTGCGCGCCTTCCGCAAGGACGTGGAGCAATTGGAGCGGCAGGCCGAGGCCCTACAAAACACACTGAACTTTCAGCTTGATGCCATGCTGGGTATCACCAGCGCCAGCCAGAACAACGTGCTCAAAACCCTCTCTGTGGCCACCATGGCCTTTGTGCCGCCCACGCTGGTGGCCTCCATATTCGGTATGAATTTCGATGCCATGCACTGGTTTCACGCGCCGTGGGGGCCTTGGGCGGCGGCAGGCATCATGATTGGCTCTGTGGCTGTGGTGTTCTCCTTCGCGCGGTGGCATCGTTGGCTTTGAAGAATGGATCGGAGCACTTCATGGGCAGTCTATTTGATCTCAAAGGAAAATCGGCCATCGTGACGGGATCCTCACGCGGGATCGGCAAGGCCATCGCTCACCGCTTGGCCGAACACGGCGCGCGCGTGGTGGTTTCCTCGCGCAAGCTCGATGCCTGCAACGCTGCGGTGGCCGAGATCAACGCGGCCGTCGGCCGGGATGCGGCCATTGCCATCCCCGCCAATATCGCCAGCAAGGGCGATCTCCAGCGCCTGGTCGATGACACGCAAAGCGCTTTCGGTCAGATCGATATTTTGGTTTGCAACGCCGCCTCCAACCCGGCTTTCGGCCCCATGTCGGCGCTATCAGACGACGCCTTCACCAAGATTTTGCAGAACAATATCATTTCCAACCATTGGCTGATCCAAATGGTGGCGCCGCAGATGCGGGCACGGCGCGATGGCGCAGTGATTATCATTTCCTCCATCGGCGGCCTGCATGCCTCGGACATGATCGGGGCCTACAACATCTCCAAAGCCGCCGACATGCAGCTGGCGCGCAATCTTTCGCTCGAATTTGGGCCCGACAATATCCGCGTCAACACCATAGCGCCTGGCCTGGTGCAAACCGATTTTGCCCGCGCGCTGTGGGAAAACCCTGAAATCTTGAAGCATTCCACGGCGCATTCCTGCCTCAAGCGCATTGGCCAGCCCGATGAGATTGCGGGCATGGCGGTATTTCTGGCCTCCAGCGCCGGCACTTTCACCACGGGGCAGACCTTTGTGATCGATGGCGGGGCGATGTGCGTTTAGGCGGCTGGGTCTTGTCGCTCGGCCTCGCGGGACTGGGCGCTCTTAGCGGCGCGGCGGCAACGGCGCTGGCGGTGGAATGGGCTGGGCGCAGCGACTGGGCGGGCCCCAATCCCTGGCAGACCAGCCTGTTGGCCGGCGCGCGCGCCGCCGATCCGTTCACGCGGGCGGTGATCGCGCGTTCCAGCTTGCTTGCGCTCAATCGCCAGGAGACCATCTATTTCGCCCGCAAGACGGATGATGCCGGCCAGCCCTTGGATGCCAAATGCACCTATCTTTTGAGCGGCAAGGGCCTTCCGGCACGCTGGTGGTCCTATACCCTCTATGATGAGGCGCATTTTTTGGCGCGCAACCGTGACAACGCCCCCTCGATCGATGCCAGCCGTGTGGCCGGCAAAGGCGCGGAGGGCTTTGTGGCCCGCATTTCGAACGTGCCCGGGCCAGAGCCATTCTGGATTTCCTCGCGCCATAGCGGGCGCTTTGAGCTGGTGGCCAGGCTTTATAACCCGACCGCGCAGGCGCAAGCCGATCCGCGCCAGGTGGAACTGGCCTCCATTACCAAGCTGGCCTGCCAAGATGGAAAGCCTGCGCCATGAAAACCCTGCGGGCCTTATCGGTGCTGGTGATCAGCGCGGCGCTTGGCGGCACCGCCTTTTTGCAGGCGCTTCCGGTTATCGTGATGGACCGGGCGATGGCTGCCATCACCAAAAGCGCAGGTGGCCCCAATCGCTGGCACCACCCGCCGCGCGCCGATCCGATGACGCCCAGCATTGTGCGCCCCTCGCCAGATCTGGCCTATTCTGTTTGCGCCTATGATCTGCGCGGCGGGCCGGTTCATATCCACGTCGGGCCGGGGGCGCAATATTGGTCCTTGGCGCTTTACGCCGATAACACCGATAATTTCCGCACCTTCAATGATCGCGATCATGCGGCGGGTTTGGACATTGATCTGGTGGCCAAGGGCGATGCCCGCGCCTCCAGCCTGCCAAATGCCATCATCAGCCCAAGCAAAAAAGGCCTGGCCTTGGTGCGCCGCCTCGCCCCATCGCAAGCGGATTTCCGCCTTGCTGATGGGGCCCGCCAGGCAGATATTTGCGGCGCGCTTGGTTTAATTGGCCTTTAGGGCCGCGCAGGCCTGCTTGGGGCGGCGATAGCAGCCAGTTTCCACATAGGGCTTGAGGCGCTCTTGGATGAAATGCTGCCACACCCCGGTGACCAAGCCCTCGTCCTCCTCGGCCAATTGGCCAGCGGCATTGACCGTGACGGTGAACGCCGTCCCGCCGGGAATCGCCTCCAGATCATAAGTGGTGACCATGGTCACCGCCTTGCCTGAAAGCCCGAGCGGCCCTTCCATGCGCAGCACATTGGGGGCCTGCACATAAATGACCTGCGCATGCAGCGCCCCGCCATTGCGGGAATCGAAGCGCTCCCAAAAGCGCCCGCCAGGCTTGGCCTCCAGGATCAAGGCATGGGGCTGATCCGAGAAGGTGTGATCCCACCAGCGCGAGATATCGCCCGTGGCCGCCCGAAACACGATTTTCGGCGGTGCCGCGATCTCGAAGCGCTGCGTGATGGTGAAGGCGCGGCGCTCCGCCGGGGCGGCTTGCGCCACACTGGCACCGAGCATGAAAAAGGCGGCCAGGACGGCCAAAGCAAAACGCAGCATCACACGGCCTCCAAGGCATGCTCGAGATCTGCTATCAAATCATCCGGGTGCTCGATGCCGACGGAGATGCGGATCATCGCATCGGTCACGCCCATGCGATCGCGCATGGCCTTGGGAACGCCCGAATGGGTGGTGGAGGCGGGATGGGAAATCAGCGTTTCCGTGCCGCCAAGGCTGACAGCCAGTTTCATCACCGAGAGCCGATCCAGCAAGCGGAAGGCCTCGGCTTCCCCGCCGCGCACGTAGAAGGAGAAGGTGGAGCCGGCACCGCTGCTTTGCCGCTCCGTCACCGCGCGGCGGGGATCGGTGCTGGGCAAGCCGCCGAGATAGCTGACGCTGGCAATCTTCGGGTGCTTGACAAGCCAAGCCGCGATCAGCGCCGCGTTCTCCGAAGCCCGTGCCATACGCACGCCCATGGTTTCCATCGAGCGCAGCAGCATCCAGGCGGTGTTGGGATCGAGCTGAGTGCCCAAGGCGCTGCGCAATTGCTTGATGGGCTGCATGATGGCCTTGGGGCCTGCCGCGCCGCCGGCCACGAGATCGGAATGCCCGCCCACATATTTGGTCAAGGAATAGAGGGAAACATCCACGCCCAAAGCCAAAGGCTTTTGATAAACCGGGCCCAAAAAGGTGTTGTCACACATCAAAACCGGGCGATGGCCTTGGGCATGCGCGATGCGCTCGCGCAACGCTGCGGCAAGGCGCAAATCCACCAGGCTGTTGGTGGGATTGGCCGGCGTCTCCACCAGGATCACCCCGACGCGCCCCAAAGCCATGGCGGCATCTGCGGCTTCCATCATCGAAGCCTCATCCAGCCCATCTTCAAAGCCCAGGCTGCGCACGCCAAAGCGCGGCATCTGCTTTTCCACCAGCGTTTCCGTGCCGCCATAAAGCGGACGCGAAAACAAGATGACATCGCCGGGGTTGAGAAAGGCC
>JAKFWI010000059.1 GCA_021731965.1 Hyphomonadaceae bacterium
TGTATAATGAGATCGAAAAGCTGATCGTCTATGCGGGGGCGAGCCGCGCGCCGCTGGAGGCCGAGCACGTCAGCGCTTTGCTGGCGGATGATGGCGATAGCGATGCGCATGAAGCGGGCCAGCACGCTTTGCTCGGCTACGGCGCTGAGGCGGCGCTGGCGCTATCGGATCTGGTCGGCTTTGCGGGGGTTTCGGCTTTGAAAGCGCTGGAGGCCCGCCTGCTGCGTCTGCTGGAGGGGCAGAGCCTGATTGCGGGGGGGGTGGCCCCGCGTGACGTGGGCGGTAGGCTGCGTCCCCAAGTGTTCTGGAAAGAGGCCGATAGCTTTGAGGCGCAATTGCGCGCCTGGAAGCCCGACATGCTGGCCTCGGCGCTGGACGTGGTCTGGCGTGCCCAGCTGCGGGCCATGACCGCCGGCGCGCCGCAGGAGCTCATTGCCGTATCCGCTTATCGGGCAGTTGCCGGAATCGTGGCGCGCGGAAAATAGCCTACTGGCGTTTCTATCTTTTCGCGGCCGCATGCGGGCTAAACTGCGCTGAGCCGGCGGCAAACCTCGTCGAGCTGATCGAGCCGATCAAAGCCGATGCGCACCTCGCCGCTGGCCTCGCCCTTGCGGCTGATGCTGACGCGCATGCCCAGCACGCTTGAGAGCGTCACTTCCAGCCCGCGCACATCGGTATCGATCTCGCGCGCACCGCTTGGCACATCCTGCGCCAGTTTCGGCTCCGCCCCCTCTTTGGCCTTCTGCGCCAAGCGCTCCATATCGCGCACGCTTAGCGATTGAGCGATGGCCAGGCGTGCCAATTCCATGGGATCGGGGGCGGACAAAATGGCCCGCGCGTGGCCGGCGGATAGCTTGCCCTCCCGCACCATGATCTGGATCTCGGGATCAAGATGCAACAGGCGCAGCATGTTGGCGACGTGCGGGCGGCTCTTGCCGACCTTTTCCGCGACATCGGCCTGGGTGCGCCCAAAGCGATCCATCAAGGCCTGATAGCCCAGCGCCTCTTCGATCGGGTTGAGATCGGCGCGCTGCACGTTCTCGATAATGGCGATTTCGAGCATGTCGCCATCCGCGATCTCGCGCACCTGCACCGGGATGCTTTCAAGGCCCAGCATTTGGCAGGCGCGCCAGCGGCGCTCCCCGGCCACGATCTCATAGCGCCCCGGCGCGCCCATCACGGGCCGCACCAGAATTGGCTGCAGCACGCCGTGCACCTTGATGGACTGCGCCAGCTCTTGCAGATCGGCAGCATCAAAATGCGTGCGCGGCTGGCCCGGATTGGCTTGCACCATGGCCAGCAGCACCGTCTTGGCCCCGAGCGCGGGCTCGGCCACCGGCACTGGCTCGATCAAGCGCGGCGCTGCCGGCACCGCCATTCCAGGATCGGCCGGGCGGCCGAGATCATTGGCAAAGGGATCCCCCAGCAGCGCGGATAGGCCCCGTCCCAGTCCCCGCGGACGTCCGGCATCTGACAAAGCGCTCATCCCTCTTTCCTTCCGCTCAATTAGGCGGCTGCTGGCGCAAGCAAACGCTCACGCTCAATCAACTCGCGGGCCAGCGCGATGTAGGCCTTCGAGCCCGGCGCGCTTACATCGTAAACGATTGCCGGCATGCCGTGGGACGGCGCCTCGGAGAGTCGCACATTGCGCGGGATCATTGTCTCGTAAACTTTGTCAGCAAAGTATTTACGGACTTCATTCGCCACCTGATCCGAAAGCGCCGTGCGTTTGTCGTGCATGGTCAGCACTACGCCTTGAATCTTCAGGCCTGGGTTGAGATTTGCCTGCACGATGCGGATGGATTCCATCAATTGGGCCAGGCCCTCGAGCGCAAAAAATTCACACTGCACCGGCACCAAAACCGCATCCGCGGCGGTCATGGCATTGACGGTCAGCACGTTCAGCGAGGGCGGGCAATCGATCAGGATGTAATCGAACTCGCCACCGGCGTTTTCCGCGCAATACGCGGCGATGGCATCGCGCAGCCGAAACTGGGGGCGCAGGCCCGACATCAGCTCCGTCTCCAGGCCCGAAAGCGACACATCGCCCGGCACGAGAGCCAGGCCCGGCACTTTGGTTTCGACGAAGGCCGCAGACAAAGGCCGCTCCCCCACCAGCACATCATAGCTGGTGACAACGCGATCACTGGGCCGGACATCCAGCCCTGTTGAGGCATTGCCCTGGGGATCGGTATCGAGCACCAGCACGCGCTTGCCCGTGGCCGCCAAAGCGGTGCCGAGATTGATCGCGGTGGTGGTTTTGCCGACGCCGCCCTTTTGGTTGGCGATGGCGAAGGTCCGCAGCGGCGCTTCGGGCCGGTTTAGGTGGGACAAGGCGCTACTCCTTCCAGACGCACGATCCGCCCGCGCGGATCACTTAGGCTCGGCGCAAGGGAGGCAGTAAACTCCCAGGAGCGGCGAGCCAGCGCGATTTCGATCTCGACATCGGCGCCCTTGAGGAATAGGCCAACCGCGCCGCGCGCGAACATCGCAGCGGCACTGTGTATGATTCGCGGCAAAGGTGCGAGGGCGCGCGCAGTGATGATGGGCGTTTGGCGCCCATCGAGGGCGATTGTTTCGGCCCGAACCGCCAAAACGCGCGCGGGCGCCCCCGTCGCGCGGATGGCCTCACGCAGAAAAGCTGCGCGTTTGGCATTGGGCTCGATGAGCCTGACCTCCGCGTCCGCGCGACCAAAGAGGCCGCAGGCCAACACCAGCCCTGGAAACCCTGCCCCGCTGCCCAGATCGACCCAATGCAACGCGTCAGGCGCGTGGAGGAGCAATTGCAAACTATCCAGCGCGTGGCGGCGCCAATAATGCGCGAGCTCTTGCGGGCCGATCAGATTGATCCGCGGGGCCCAGGATTCCAGCAAAGCGCGGTGCGCTGCAAGGCGCACAACGGTTTCACGTGGAACCGGCACGGCTTTCAGGAGATTTTCAGGGCCGAAGCCATCGGCATCGTTCACGGGCGCTTCTTGACATGGGCCAGCAAGGCGGTCATTGCGCCGGCGGTGATGCCCTCGATGCGGCCGGCTTGGCCAAGGGTTGCCGGGCGGGCAAAAGCCAGCTTTTCGCGCGCCTCGTTAGAGAGCCCGCCGACGGCGTGATAATCCAAATCCCCGGGCAGGCCCAGATGCTCATCGCGGCGAAAGGCCGCCACATCGGCGTGCTGACGATCGAGATAGCCGGCGTACAGCGCCTCGATCTCCAGCTGCTCGATGATGGCCGCGGAGAGCCCATTGAGCTGGGGCCAGATCTTGGCGAGGTCCTGGAAGCGGATCGAGGGATAGGCCAGCAGCGCAATCGCATCGCGCCGGTGGCCATCCTGGTTGACCGCGAGCCCGTGGCTGGCCGCGGCACTGGAGGTCAATGACAGCGTGTGCGCCAAACGGCGGCCAGCCTCCAGCGCGGCCAGTTTGTCGCCGTAGGCCTCAGCCCGGGCCCGCCCGACGCAACCGATGGCCTGCCCCCGCGCCGTCAGGCGCTGATCGGCGTTGTCGGCGCGCAGCAGCAGCCGGTATTCGGCGCGCGAGGTAAACATGCGATAGGGCTCGCTGACGCCGCGGGTGACGAGGTCATCGATCAGCACACCAATATAGCCTTCGGCGCGATCGATCATGATCGGCTCAACCGCGCCACTTACCCGCGCTGCGGCGTTGAGGCCGGCCATCAGGCCCTGTGCGGCGGCCTCCTCATAGCCCGTCGTGCCATTGATCTGCCCCGCCAGATACAGCCCCGGCAGGCGCTTGCTCTCGAGGCTGGCGTGCAGCTCGCGCGGGTCGACGTAGTCATATTCGATGGCGTAAGCCGGCCGCAGGATGATGGCGTGCTCTAGGCCCGCGATGGTGGCGATGAATTGGGCCTGCACCTCAAGCGGCAACGAGGTGGAAATGCCATTTGGATAGACCGTGTCGTCCTCCAGGCCCTCGGGCTCCAGAAAGATCTGGTGCGCGTCCTTGTCGGAAAAGCGCACGACCTTGTCCTCGATCGAGGGGCAATAGCGCGGCCCCCGCCCGGCGATCGCCCCGGAATAGACCGCCGAGCGCTCAAGGCTTTGGGCGATGATCTGATGGGTTTTGGCATTGGTCCAGGTGATGCCGCAGGAGACCTGCCGATTGGTGATGGCCTTGGTCAGGAAGGAAAACGGATAGGGCTCGGCGTCACCCGGCTGCATCTCCAGCGCCGCCCAATCAATGCTGCGGCCATCGAGGCGCGCGGGCGTGCCGGTCTTCAGCCGGCCCAGCGCAAAGCCCAGCCCATGCAGGCGCTGCGCCAGGCCCATGGAGGGTGCCTCGCCGACGCGCCCAGCGGGGATGCGCTGATCGCCGATATGGATCATGCCGCGCAGAAAGGTGCCGGTGGTCAGCACCACCGCGCCGCAGCGATACAAATTGCCCGAGGCGCAAACCACGCCCACCACGCGGCCCGCCTCCACCATGAGATCCTCGACCGCTTCCTCCTGGATGCTCAGGTTGGCCTGCGCCCGCAGGGTGCTTTGCATGGCCGCGCGGTACAAAGCGCGATCGGCCTGGGCGCGGGGGCCGCGCACCGCCGGGCCTTTGGAGCGATTGAGCAAGCGAAACTGGATGCCCGCGCGATCCGCCACCTGGCCCATCACCCCGTCGAGGGCGTCGATCTCGCGCACCAAATGCCCTTTGCCCAAGCCGCCTATGGCCGGGTTGCACGACATCTCACCGATGGTGTCCGCGCGGTGGGTTAGCAGCAGGGTGCGCGCGCCCATACGGGCTGCGGCTGCCGCGGCCTCGCAGCCGGCATGACCACCCCCGATGACGATGACATCAGAGCATTTCATATGTCCCCGCGCTCCAGGCCCATTCTCAACAAAAGCTACGTCGCGTCCTTATGCCTGATCATGAGCGCTGTCACTATTTCGTACCGCATACGCCACACCTATCCGTCATGCCATTGGCCGAGGATAGCCGAGGGGCGGTGGCATCAGGGCTGCGGCATCTGGGTTTATGGATTCCACCCACGCTGCGCGGGGTGGAATGACGGTGCGCCCACCCGTCATGCCATTGGCCGAGGAATAGCCGAGGGGCGGTGGCATCAGCGCTAATGCCGTGTGGGGTTAGCAAACAATGTTCCACGTGGAACTAAATGATCTTTACTTATGCTTTACTGTATTGCCCAGTTTCACGTGAAACCAGTCCAAGTGTTTCCATGTGTTATTTGCCGATACAGAATTTGGCGAACACCGCATCCAAGACCTGCTCAACATCAAAGCGGCCGGTGAGACGCCCGATGGCCCGGCCCGCCAGGCGCAGATCTTCCGCGACCAATTCTGGCCCCCGCTGCAATGCCTGCTTGGCGCGCAGGGTGGCCTCAAGCGCCAACTGAACGGCTTCGCGATGGCGTGCGCGGGTCAGCGGGGCGATCTCATCATTGTGCAGCCGGTCCGTGATGGTTTGATCGAGGCGCGCGCGCACGCCGGTCAGGCCCTGCCCGGTTTTGGCGGATATCCGCAAAGTGTCGCTGGTGGTGGGCGGAAAGGAGACGCCGGCTTTGTCCATTTTGTTGAGCAGCACCAGATCGCCTGGGGCCAGGGTCACATGCGAAGGCGGTGGGGCCTCGGTGGTGCTATCCACCACCAGGAGGCGCAGATCGGCTGCGGCGGCGCAGGCCAAAGCCCGGCGCACGCCTTCCGCCTCGATGGCATTATCGGTTTCACGCAGGCCCGCCGTGTCGGCGATCCATACCGGATAGCCGGCGATCTCGATGCGGCCCTCCACCACGTCGCGCGTGGTGCCGGCGGTTTCGGAAACGATGGCGGCTTCGCGCCCCAGCAATTTGTTTAGCAGCGTGGATTTGCCGGAATTGGGCGCGCCAAGGATGGCGATGCGAAAGCCCTCGCGCACGGATTCGCCGCGGCGCGCCGTAGCCACATGCGCGGCCAAATCAGTGATGAGTCCGTCCACGATGGGTTGGATTTCTTGGGCCAGCGACGTGGGCAGGCCCTCGTCGGGGAAGTCGATATCGGCTTCGAGCAAAGCCAGCGCACTCACCAGCCGCGTGCTCCAATCCTCCGTCAGGCGCGAGAGCGCGCCTTCCATTTGGCGCAGAGCCTGGCGGCGCTGGCCCTCGGTTTCGGCTTCGATCAGATCGGCGAGGCCCTCGGCTTGCGCCAGATCCAGCCGGCCATTGTCGAACGCGCGGCGGGAAAATTCCCCTGGCCGGGCGATGCGCAGCCCCGCCACACCCGACAGCACATCCGTCACCGCGCCGACGACGGCGCGCCCGCCATGCACATGCAGCTCTGCCACGTCCTCGCCGGTAAAGCTGTCAGGCGCTGGAAACCAGAGGATCAAGGCATCGTCCAAGGCTTCGCCGCTGGCGGCATCGAACAAGCGCCGCAAGCTTGCGCGCCGGGGGGCAGGCAAATCGCGCAAGGTGAGGGCGGCCAACGCGGCCGCCGCGCGCGGCCCACTGAGACGCAGCACAGCCACGCCGCCGCGGCCGGCCCCCGAGGCCAAAGCGAAAATCGTGTCATGCGCCATCGGCTATTTGGTCCGGTCCAGGCCCTGGCCAAAGCCCGATCCGCCGGCCGACATCAGCTTCAGGAAGGCATCTTGCGCCTGCCCGCCATACGCCATCCAGGAGCGGACCATGGTGTCGGGAGACAGCATGGACATGTTCTCTGTCAGCCGCTTGCTCATTTCATCGACGACGGCATTGTTCAGGCTGGTGACATCGGGCAGGCCAAAAAACTGGCGCGCTTCTACGGGGGTGCAATCCACTTCCACGGTGAGTTTCATCTTCGGCTCCTGCTTCGCATCCGTTATAGACCCGAGCGGGCCTGAACCGCTAGGTTGCAGATGGCCCTGGAGGAACACGAAGATGGCTGGACAGGAAATGCGCATTGCCGGCGAAGGCGGGGAGTTCGGCGCCTATGTCGCCATGCCGGCCGGGCCGGCCAAAGCGGGCCTCCTCGTCATCCAGGAAATCTTCGGGGTGAATGCCAATATGCGGGCCGTGTGCGATGCCTGGGCCGCGCGCGGCTATGCGGCGCTGTGCCCGGATCTGTTTTGGCGCATCGAGCCGGGGGTGCAGCTTACCGATCAGAGCCCCGAGGAATGGCAGCGCGCCTTCGATCTCTACAAGGCTTTTGATGTGGATCAGGGTGTGCGCGATCTGGCCACCAGCATCGCTTTTGCCAGGGCCAGTCTCGGCCTTCGCAAGGTGGGGGCGATCGGTTTTTGCTTGGGCGGCCTCTTGGCTTATCTGACGGCCTGCCGCACCGATGTGGATGGCGCGGTTTCCTATTACGGCGTGGGCATCCAGGATCGCCTGAGCGAGGCCGCCGGGTTGACCAAGCCCATCTTGCTGCACGTGGCCGGCAAGGATCAGTTTGTGCCCGGGCCGGCGCAGTTGGCCATAGCGGAGGGATTGAAGTTGCATCCTTTGGCCAAGGTGGAATTCTATCTGGAGCAGGATCACGCCTTCGCCCGATCTGGCGGGGCGCATTTCGATGCCGAGGCGGCGCGCCTTGCCGATGCCCGCACCGAGGCCTTTTTCGCGGAGCAATTGGGATGAGGCGGCCTTTGCCCGTATTGGCCTGCGCGCTTGGCCTGGGGCTGGCCTTGGCCGGCTGCACACCGGCGGCGAATTTGACGGCCAAGCACCCGGAGGCGGCGGCCGTTCTGCCCATGTTGGCCCCCGCCGATTTGCCCAGTTTTTTTGATTGCCTGCGCGAGAGCGGGGCAACCATCGTTTCGGCACATCGCGGTGGGCCCCAAGACGGCTTTCCCGAGAACGCGCTGGAGACGCTCCAGCACACGCTGGCCGCCGCCCCCGTGGCCCTGGAGATCGATGTCAGCCGCACGCGCGACGGCGTTTTGGTACTGATGCATGACGATAGCCTGGATCGCACCAGCACCGGCAACGGGCTGATCAGTGAAACAACCTATGCCGAGCTAGAGGGCCTGCGGCTCCAGGATCGCCACGGGCAGATCACCGCGTTTTCCATTCCCCGGCTGGATGCGGTCTTGGCCTGGGCCAAGGGCCGCGCCGTTTTGCAATTGGACGTGAAGCGCGGCGTGCCTTTCGCGGAGGTGGTGGAGGCGGTGCAGCGCGCCGGCGTGCAGGAAAATGCGCTGATCATCACGTATAATGATCGCGACGCCGCACGCGTCAGCGCGCTGGATCCCAGCCTTTATGTTTCTGCGCAGGCGCGCACAAACGGGGATGTTGCGGGCTTGCGGCGCGCCAAAGCGGGCCTGGCCAGCATCGGGGCCTGGACCGGCATCGAAGATCCCGATCCGGCGGTTTTTTCCGCTTTGGCGGCAGAAGGGATCGAGGTGTTTTTCGGCACGCTCGGCCGGCCTGGAGAGCGCCTGGATGATCAATACGCCGCGGAAGGCGGGGCGGGCTGGGTGCGGCTGCGCGAGGCGGGCGTCAATCTGATCGCCAGCGATCGCCCCCTTGAGGCCTTCGCCGCGCTTGATCAAGCGGATGGCCCAGGCGTGCAATGGGCCGAATGCCTGGTGGCGAAATAGGGGGCGATATGCGGGCGATCCAGTTTTCCGAGATCGGCGGGCCGGAGGTCTTGCGGCTTGTCGATTTGCCCGAACCTTCGCCGGGGCCCGGCGAGGTGCGCATCCGGCACAGCATGATCGGCGTCAATTTCATCGACACCTATCACCGCAGCGGCCTTTACCCTTTGCCCTTGCCGAGCGGGCTGGGCCTTGAAGGCGTGGGGCTTGTCGATGCCATTGGCGAAGGCGTCACCCGCTTTGCGCCTGGCGATCGCGCCGCTTATTGCACCGGGCCGATCGGGGCTTATCGCGAGGCGCATTGCGTGCCTCAGGAGCGCGCATTGCATGTGCCCGCCGGGATCAGCGATGAGATCGCCGCCGCCGGCCTCCTGAAGGGCATGACCGCCCGTTATCTTTTGCATAAGACGTTTCCCGTGAAACCCGGTGATTTTATTGTGCTTTATGCGGCGGCCGGTGGGGTTGGGCAGATCTGTGCGCAATGGGCGGCCCATCTTGGTGCTGTGGTGATCGGCATTGTCAGCAATCCGCAAAAGGCGGCCTTGGCCAAATCCTTAGGCTGCGCCTTTGCCTTGATCCAAGGGGCGGAGGATATCCCGGCGCGCGTTCGTGAAATCAGCGGCGGGGAGGGCGCGGCCGTGGTTTATGACAGCGTGGGCCGCGATACGTTTGCCCAATCGCTCGATTGCCTGGCCCCGCTTGGCATGCTGGTTTCCTTCGGCAATGCTTCGGGCCCAGTGCCGGATTTTTCCCCGAATTTGCTAAGCCAAAAGGGCAGCCTGTACCTGACCAGGCCAACTTTGTTCCATTATACGCGCACGCCGGCCTTGCTGCAGGAAACCGCCGATGCGCTGTTCGCGGTGCTGGCCAGCGGGGCGGTAAGGATCGCGCCGCCAACGCGCTATGCCCTGGCGGATGCAGGCCAGGCCCATCGCGATCTCGAATCGCGGGCCATAACGGGCAGCGTGGTTCTGGTGCCGTGAGGGGCTAGCCGCGCTATGCCAATGGCATGACGGAAGGTGCGTGGCATGACGGAGGGGGAGTGGCATGACGAAACCCCGCGTCATCCCACCGTGCGTAGCATCGGTGGGATCCATGTTTGGATGCCACTGCTCTTCGCAGCGCTCCGCCAGTGGCATGACGGAGGGGGGCCTCAGCGGAGCTTCAAGCGCCAGAGCCGCAAAGGGCCATCCCCCGGCTGATAGCCATAGCCGCAGCTGGCAAAACCAAGGCGCAGCAACAGCCTTTGCGAGGGCGCGTTGTGCAAAGCGGTTTGCGCGGTCAGCGTGTGGATGCGCGGATCCTCCCGGCTGCGCGCCAGCATCAGGGCAATCGCCGCGCGCCCGATGCCGCGCCCATGTCGGCTGGCGGCGATGCCATAGCCGATCTCGATCTCGCCGGTGTCACGCGGGGCCATCTTATAGCTGCACAGCCCAGCCACTTCTTGATCCAGCAGGATCAGCCAGGCACCAGGATTATCGGCATCGCGCACCTTGGCATTCAAGGCCCGCAGCGCCGAGAGCGTGCGGGGCGTTTCCAGCCCGCCGGGGGCCAAAGAGAAGCCGCGCCGGCTTTGCGCACGCCCGTTGGCGAGCAACCACTGGAAATCAGAATCCTCGGCCGGTGCGATGTGAACGCGATCGGGATCCACCGGCTCAGGCCGCACTGGAGCACCATGTTGAGCCGCCGGGCCAGGTTTGGCAAACCAATAGCGAAAGGGCCAAAGATTTGCCATGGGCTCCGCGGGCCGCCCGAATCAGGTGTTCATGCTGTGGAAGAATTCCTCATTCGTCTTGGTGGTGCGAAGTTTATCAATGAGGAATTCAATTGCATCGGTCGTGCCCATTGGAGAAAGAATGCGCCGCAGCACATACATCTTTTGCAGATGCTCTCGTGGGGTGATCAATTCTTCCTTGCGGGTGCCGGATTTGAGAATATCCATGGCCGGGAACACGCGCTTATCGGCCACTTTGCGATCCAGCACGATTTCGCTATTGCCCGTGCCCTTAAATTCTTCGAAGATCACTTCATCCATTCGTGATCCGGTATCGATTAAGGCGGTGGAGATGATCGTCAAGCTGCCTCCTTCTTCAATATTGCGGGCCGCCCCGAAAAAGCGCTTGGGCCGCTGCAGCGCATTGGCATCGACGCCCCCGGTCAAGACCTTGCCGGAGGAGGGCACCACGGTGTTATAGGCGCGGCCTAGCCGGGTGATGTTATCGAGCAGGATGATCACATCATGCTTGTGCTCCACCAGGCGCTTGGCCTTTTCGATGACCATTTCGGCCACCTGCACATGGCGGGTGGCCGGCTCATCGAAGGTGGAGGCCACCACTTCGCCCTTCACCGTGCGCTGCATATCGGTGACTTCCTCGGGCCGCTCATCGATCAGCAACACGATGAGGAAGCATTCGGGATGGTTGGTCTCGATCGCCTTGGCGATGTTCTGCAGCAAAACGGTTTTGCCGACGCGCGGCGGGGCCACGATCAGGCAGCGTTGGCCTTTGCCCAAAGGCGCGACAATATCAATGACCCGCCCGGAGCGATCCTTGATGGTGGGATCATCGATTTCCATCTTGAGGCGCCGGCTGGGATAAAGCGGCGTCAGATTATCGAAATGCACCTTGTGGCGCACGCTGTCCGGCTCTTCGAAATTGATGGCATTGACCTTGATCAAGGCGAAATAGCGCTCTCCGTCCTTGGGGGCGCGGATCTGGCCTTCGACGGTATCGCCGGTGCGCAGGCCGAATTTTCGGATTTGCGTCGGGCTGACATAGATATCATCGGGGCCGGCCAGATAATTGGATTGCGGACTGCGCAAAAAGCCAAATCCATCCTGCAGGATTTCCACCACGCCCGCGCCGGCGATTTCCACACCGCGTTCAGCCAGCTGTTTGAGGATGGCGAACATCATGTCCTGCACGCGCAGGGAATTGGCGTTTTCCACTTCCAAGGCTTCGGCGAAGGCCAAGAGCTCGGTCGGGGAGCGCTTTTTGAGATCTTGCAAAGTGAGGCTGGTCAAACCCTCGATGACCGTATTGTCGATTGTCATGGGTGCGCCGGGCTTGCCGCTGTTCGCGAAGGGAACGGGCCTGTGGGAGGGGGAAGGGAGTTTGACGGAAGGGGGAATAGAATTCCGCCATCGTCACAGCGCCTGAACAGGCGCGCTTGTCACCCCTCGCACAGGCCCAAGGCAGCGTCAAGCGGCACAGGCCCGCGCGGATGCGATCGGCTTCGCATCGCGGCTCGCGGGAGTTCTTCAACAGCCTGC
>JAKFWI010000157.1 GCA_021731965.1 Hyphomonadaceae bacterium
GCGGCTCACGCGCGCCCAATAGGTTCAAATTGGGTCCGTTCAGCACGAAAATCGGCAAGGCTAAGGCCATGGGGCGGCTCCGAATCATTGCGTACGGGTCGTGCCCCGCTTAACTCTAAGCGGATGGAACGTGTTCTACGGCTCAGCGTCAACGGGCAAGCGCGAGAAACCAGCGAAGGGACCAGTCTGGCCGCGCTGCTGGAACAATTGGCCATCGATGCGCACAAAGTGGCGATTGAGCGCAATCTGCACATCGTGCCGCGCTCGCTCTATGGCGAGATCCGCCTGGAGGAAGGCGATCGCCTGGAGATTGTCCAATTCGTTGGTGGGGGCTGAACATGCAAACCGAAGCGCATGATGCGCCACTGGAGATTGCGGGCAAGGCGTTTGGCAGCCGCCTGATCATCGGCACCGGCAAATACGCGAGCTATGCGCAAAACGCACAGGCCTTGGAGGCGAGCGGGGCAGAAATCGTCACCGTGGCGATGCGGCGCGTGAATTTGACCGATCCCAGCCAGCCGCGCTTGGTGGATTTCATTTCACCGCAGCGCTTTGTGTTTTTGCCGAATACAGCCGGTTGCTTCACAGCCGAAGAAGCCTTGCGGACGCTGCGTTTGGCGCGCGAAGCCGGCGGCTGGACGCTGGTGAAGCTAGAAGTGCTGGCCGATCAAAAAACGCTCTATCCCGACATGGCCGAAACCTTGAGCGCGGCACGAATCTTGGTGGCGGAGGGTTTTGAGGTGATGGTTTATTGCAATGATGATCCGGTCTATGCGCGCAAGCTGGAGGATGTCGGCTGCTGCGCAATCATGCCGTTGGGCTCTTTGATCGGCTCGGGGCTGGGCATCCAAAACCCGGTGAATCTTCGGCTGATCATCGAGCAGGCACGCGTGCCGGTTATCGTCGATGCGGGCGTGGGCACCGCTTCGGATGCCACGATCGCCATGGAATTGGGCGCGCATGGCGTGTTGATGAATACCGCGATCGCATTGGCCAAAGACCCCGTGCGGATGGCGCTGGCCATGCGCCACGCCGTGATCGCCGGGCGAGAAGCCTTCCTCGCCGGGAGGATGCCCAAAAAGCGCTATGCCGATCCGTCCTCGCCCCTCGCAGGGTTGATTTAGCGGCTGACGGCCTTGCTGGGCCTGGCCAAGCGATTCAGCGCGGCCTCGTCAAAGCCTTCCAGCACGTGTCCGTTGACCACGAAGGCCGGGGTGCCGTTGAAGCGCAGGCGCGCTGCGCGCTCGTGGTTATTGCGCAGCAAGGCATCGACAGCAGGATCGAGCATGTCTTTGCGCAGCCGCGCGACATCAAGCCCAGCGGCCTTGGCCAGCCGATCAATGCTGGCGCGATCGAGGGCGCCTTTGCTGGCCATCAGGGCTTCGTGCAGCTGCGCATACCGCCCTTGGCGTTGCGCGGCCACGGCCGCGCGCGCCGCCTCTTCCGATTCGGGACCAAGAACGGGAAACTCGACATAGATCAGGCGGACATCGCGCCGCCGGGCCTGACTGGCCATCCAGCTCTGCGCAGATTTGCAATAGGGGCAGCGATAATCGAAAAACTCGATGATCTGCACCGGCGCATCCTTGGGCCCGATCGCGAAATGCCGGCCATCGGCGATCACCGCGCTTTTGGCGGCATCGGTGCGTTGGGTTTCCAAATCATCCAAGGCCTGCTCCACCAATTCGGGGTTGGCTTTCAGCACTTCGCGGACGATTTCGCGGATGCGGGCATCTTGTGCCGGGCTCAGCGGGGCCTGGGCGTGCACCGGTGCGGCGAACGCCAGCGCGCAGGCGAGCAAAAGCCCACCGCTCATCAACCGCATCCCCATGTCCTTAGCCCCCTTGCCCTTGACGCACTTCAGCCTGCGCAAGCTGGGAGATATCCGACGCGCGCCGCCACGACACACTCCCTTCCGTTAACTCACGCTTGGCGCGTTCAGCAAAGCCGAACGCCTGCTGATAGCCGCCAATGGCAAAATACGCCTCGGCGGTGGCCAAGCGCGCCATGCCGCCTTCGCCGCGCGCATCATGGATCGAGGCCAGTTCACTCCAAGCATAAGCGTTGTCCGGCTCCAAGACGATGGCTTTGTTCAGCATGACGACGGCCTCATCGGGATTAGACTGCGGGCCATCGGCATTCAGCGCGCGCGCCAGCGCGATATTGAGCAATGCACTGTCGGATTTCAGCGCCACGGCGCGGCGATTGAAAAACACCGCTTCTTCAGCGCGCTGATGCTCGAACAAAAGCTGGCCCATCAGCTCCGGATAGTAAGGATTTTCCGGCTGGCGGGCCATGAGATAGCGCAATTCCTGCGAGGCAACGCCAAGATCGGGGATGCGGTAGGCAGCGACGGCGCGCGCGTAGTGCGCCTCTAGACTATCATTCGACTTGGGGTAACGGGCGAAAACCCGCCCTGGCGGATCGAGATAGCCCTCCAGCTTTGCCTTGAGCAGCGCAAAGCGCTGCAAGTCCGCGGGGCTATCCTTGACATCTTTGAAGGGGGATTTGGCCAGCCTGGTGCGCAGTGCTTCAATCCGATCGGCCGAAAGCGGATGGGTCTTGAAATAGGGCGGTGCCCGGCTTTCGGAGACGACTTCCAGATAACGGAATTTCGCGAAGAAATCGACCAAACCTTCGGATGTTTGCCCAGACGTCTCCAAAAATGTCGCCCCCGCCTGATCAGCCGCGGATTCCTGCACCTGGGTAAAGCGCGACAGGCTGGCCAGGCCAAAGGCCTGCGCGCCGGAGATGAGGGCAATGCCGGCATCAGGCGCTCCAGCCGCGATGGCCAAAATGCCCAGCGCGATCGAGGCCAGCACGGGCACATAGGCAGCGCCCTGAGCCTCGCGGGAGCGTGCCAAATGCCCGCCGGCGATATGGCCAGTTTCGTGGGCAATGACGCCTTTAAGCTGAGAAGGCGTATCGGCCGCGACGATCAAGCCGGTATGGACGAAGATGTTTTGGCCCTCCGCCACAAAGGCGTTCAGGGTTGGATCGTTCACGATGTAGATTTTGATGTCGGCTGGGTTGAGCTCAGCTGCAACCAGGATCGGATCGGTGTAATCGCGCAATGCCTGCTCGATTTCCGCATCCCGGATTAAGGAAATGCCTTGGGCGCGCGCCTCGCTGGCCATAAATGCCGCAATGGCAAAAAGGATCGCGCCAAGCACGCGCGTGGTTTTCTGCCAGATTGCCTGCATCAATGCCTCCAAAACGCGTGGCCAAAGCCGGGGCCGCCAAACACGAGCGGCCCAAGCCTCAGCCTATACCCACATCTGCCGCAGCGCCTTAGCATTTAGCTGCTGCGATGGCGGCGGCAATGAGGCTGAAATGCTAGCGGGTTATGCCTTTTTACCCCAGCGGCTGATGCGGGCGAGAAATTTCTCGCGCCGCTCAGCATCGACTTCATACTGAACCGGTTCTGGAGGCAGGGGTGCTGGCATGTCCATCACGATTGGCGGCGCTTCGATCGAGGCGGGCGCTGGCAGCGGGACGGGATCGTCATTTTGCACGATTGGTGGTGCTGCGGGCTCAGTCGAAGGCTCTGGCGGCATCTCGGCTAGGTCTACAGGCGGCGGGGCCGCGGCCTTAGCCGGCGTGCGCCGTGTGCGCTTTGGTGTCAAAGCCGCAACCGGCTCGACTTCTTCAATGATCGGCGCGGCGGGCGCGGCTTCAAGCGCGTCCTCATCCGGGCCGCCCTCAAAGCCATCTTCCGAGCCCAATTGCATGGGCAGCACGCTGCCCAAATCCATCAGCAAAAAGTCTGTCGCCTCGCCCCCGTCAAACAGCGCCGCGTCCAGCCGGCGGGGGCGCGAACGCCGCCGCCTACGTCGACGCCCGCCGCGCTCGCCATCGGCGCTGGCTGGCTTCTCGCCCCCAGGGCGATGAATTTGGGCGGCCTCGGGGCTCGTGCCCAACGCCTCACCGTTTTCTCCTTCATTGCGACGCCTGCCGCCCCGCCGCCCCCGGCGACGGCGCCGATTGCGATCGCTATCGCTCGCGTCGCTGGCGCTCGGACCCGTTTCCAGCGTTTCTTCCTCGTCCAGGGAATCGTCGTCCGTGGGCTCGTCATAGACGGGCTCCGGGCGGCGTTGGGGTGGCGCGTGGCGCCGGCCCCGATCGCTCTCGTGCGCGGCTGGCGCGGGCCGGACGTCTTCACCATCCTCACTTAGCGCATCTGCGCGATTTCCCATGGCCTGGATTTCGAAATCGGGTGCCACCAACGTGGTGGAGGCCGTCAAGCGCACGCGCACATGGCGCTCCTGCTCCATCCGCGTGAGCATTTCGCGTTTTTCGTTCAGCACATAGAGTACCACGTCGGCGGGTGCGCGGATTTCCAACTCGGCCGCATTGGCGCGCACGATTTCTTCGTCCAATGCCCGGAGCATGCGCAGAGCGCTGCTCTCGACCGAGCGCACGCGCCCGCTCCCCGAACACAGCGCGCAGCTGTGCGAGGTCCCCTCCAACACCCCGGTGCGGCGGCGCTGGCGGGACAATTCCAGCAAGCCAAAGCTGCTGATTTTGCCGACCTGCACGCGGGAGCGATCAAAGCGCAGCGCATCTTTGACGCGCTTTTCGATGATGCGATCGTTTTTCGCATCTTCCATGTCGATGAAATCGATGACGATCAGGCCGGCCAGATCGCGCAGGCGCATCTGGTGGGCAGCCTCATCAGCGGCTTCCAGATTGGTTTTGAAGGCGGTGGCTTCGATGTTGCGCTCCCGCGTGGAGCGGCCGGAATTCACATCGATGGCCACCAAAGCCTCGGTCTGGTTGATCACCAAATAGCCACCCGATTTGAGGTGGACGATCGGGTTGTAAATGCTCTCCAGCTGCCGCTCGACGCTGTGCTTGACAAACAACGGCACGGGTTCGCGGTGGAGATGCACCTTTTTGGCATGGCTGGGCATCAGCATGCGAATAAAGTCTTTGGCCTCGCGATAGGCTCCTTCGCCTTCCACATAGATCTCATCGACTTCCTTGTCGTACAAATCGCGGATCGCGCGCTTCACTAGGCTGGATTCTTCATAAATCAGCGCTGGCGCGATGGATTTCATCGTGGTTTCGCGGATGTTTTCCCAGGCGCGCAGCAGATAATCATAATCGCGCCGGATTTCCGTCTTGGTACGCTTGGCTCCCGCGGTGCGGATGATCAGGCCCATGCCGGGCGGCACGGCGAGATCCGTGGCCACCTTTTTTAGCCGTTTGCGATCAACCCCAGCGGTGATCTTTCGCGAAATCCCACCGCCGCTGCCGGTATTGGGCATCAGCACGCAATAGCGCCCGGCCATGGACAAATAGGTGGTGAGGGCCGCGCCCTTATTGCCACGCTCTTCTTTGACCACTTGGATCAACATGATCTGGCGCCGGCGAATGACCTCTTGGATCTTGTAGCGCCGCGTCAGGATGCGCCGGCGGCGTTCCTCCTCGGCGTTTTCGTCCTCTTCATCGCCATCCCCATCCGCGCCTTCGCTGGAGGCGGCTGCCTCGACCTCGGCCTTCAGGGCTTCGCGATCAGCGATGGGGATTTGGTAATAATCGGGGTGGATTTCGCCAAAGGCCAAAAATCCGTGCCGGTTTCCGCCATATTCAACGAAGGCCGCCTGCAAAGACGGCTCGACCCGGGTGACTTTGGCTAAATAGATGTTGCCGCGTAGCTGGCGCCGGGCTGCGGTTTCGAAATCGAAATCATCCACTCTGTGTCCATCGAGCACGACAACCCGCGTTTCTTCGGGATGCGCCGCATCGATCAGCATTTGTTTGGGCATGCAGTATAACTCCTGATGGGAGACGCGGGGTGAAGCGCGCACGCATTGGGCGCGCACCGCCGCGAATGGGGGAAAGGTGAACCAAGGTTAGCGCCGACGCACGCGCCCGCAAGCCAATCTCACCGGCAAGGCCAGCAAAACGGGGATGCAAGGGATTGGAAACAGGCATTCAGCGCTCCGAACAGCGGCGAATCGCCATCCGCCCCTTGCGCGATCGACTCCAGCCCGATGATAGGCGGCTGAACGCGTTGGGAGGCAGTGCCGGGCATGGCTTGGGGCCCGCTTCAACGGGGCACCAGAAAGCGCCGACCAGACGGCGAACGTCGTGATTCTCATCATGACGCATCCCGCCGAGGAAAGAAAGCGCGTTCTGTCAAGACAATGGAAAACATATTCATGTCATAAGCTTGGCCTTGAGATTTTGGGTCAGGATCGCATGCCATTCGCTCCCATTCGCGCTTTACTGCTCTCGGTCATTGCTGTGTTTTTGCCTTCGCTGAGCGCCAATGCGGCAGGACTGACCGTCTCGCAGGTTGGCGCGCGCCAGGTCCCCGCCGGGCTGGAGGCTCGTTTTACTTTGGATACTCTGGCCGAGCCGCAGGTATTCCTTCTGCCGGCCCCACAGCCACGTTTGGTTATCGACCTGCCAGCGGCTTGGATCGAAGCCGGCGGCGTTGCCAGCGCTCAAGGCGCGTTGGCGCTGAGCGAAGGCGCGCTGCGCGTGCGCTATGCCCGCCGTGATCCGCACACCACCCGCTTGGTATTCGATCTGCCGCAAAGCGCCAAGCTGGGCACCATGAAGCGTGCTTTCGTGGGGGGCTCGGTGCAGTTCAGCATCCCTCTGGTATATGCTGGCCAGGTGCCAGCGCGCGAACAAAAGCCGCGAGAGACAGGGGCAGAGATAACCCAGCAGGCCGATTTTGCGCTTCCCGCCTTGGCCACCGAGGCGGGACCGCTGATCGTGCTCGATGCCGGCCACGGCGGCAATGACCCCGGGGCGTCAGGTGCCGCCGGCGAGGCGGAAAAAGCCGTGACTTTGGCCGCCGCGCGCGAACTTCGCGAGTTGCTGCAGGCCCGTGGTTACCGCGTGCGCTTGACGCGCGATGACGATAGCTTCGTGTCGCTGGATCAGCGCGTGGCACGCGCCAGGGCCTGGGAGGCTGATTTGTTCTTGTCGCTGCACGCCGATGCGGCGGAGCGGGCGAGCACGGCGGGCGCGTCGGTCTACACCCTATCAGCGCGGGGGCGCAGCCGCACCCGCGATTTGCGCGACGCCAAGGATTGGGTGCTACCCGCCGAAACGGCGCAGCTCTCAGACATCTTGTTTGATCTTACGCAGCACGCGAGCGCCGATCAATCCAAGGAATTCTCCGCTGTGCTGCAACAGCATTTGCGCGGCGCAGTACCATTGGTCAGGAATAGTCAGCGCAGCGCCAATTTTTACGTGTTGCTCGCCCCCGATGTGCCGGCCGTGCTTTTGGAAATGGGCTTCATCACCAACCCCGTGGATGCCCAGCGCCTTGGCACGGCTAGGGGCCGGGAAAGCATGCTGCTAGCCATCTCCGCCGCGATCGACGAGCATTTTGCAACACCGACCGTGCTGGCCGCGCGCGATTAGTGCCTGATCACACGTCTCCAAGATCATGCCTTTCGCCATATTCGCGCCGCCAGGATCTGGGATATAAAGGCGGCGATTCCTGGTGCGATCTTCGCCAGCGGTTTCGGGCGTTTGGAAGGCAAGTGCATGCTGCGCAATGTAATTATCGGCGGATTGATCGCCGCCGTCGGCGTGTTCTTGCTGGGGGTGATCTATTTGTTCGTTTCCGTGCAGAGCCTGCCCAGTTATGCGGCGCTTGCCAAATACCGCCCTCCCGTCACCACCCGAGTGCATGCCGGTGATGGCAGCCTGATTGCCGAATTCGCCACCGAGCAGCGCATTTTCGTGCCGATCGCGGATATCCCGGAAGGGCTGAAGCGCGCGTTTTTGTCCGCCGAGGATAAGGGCTTTTATGAGCATGGCGGCATTGATGTCTGGGGCGTGCTGCGCGGCACGCTGGGCAATGCTGTGCGCGGCCGGCGGCTGACGGGCGGCTCCACCATTACGCAGCAAGTCGCGAAAAACATGTTGCTTTCCAGCGATCGTACCATCGGGCGCAAGGTGAAAGAAGCCTTCTTGGCGCAGCGCATCGAGAAGGCCTTCGATAAGGATCGCATCCTCGAACTCTATATGAACGAAGTTTATCTTGGTCAGCGCGCTTATGGGGTGGCCGCGGCGGCCCTCAATTATTTCAATAAGCCGCTGTCAGAGCTGACCATCGCCGAGCAGGCCTATCTGGCGGGCGTGCTGAAGGGCCCCGCCAATTACGATCCCGTGACCCACAAGGCAGAAGCCATAACGCGGCGCAATTATGTGATTGGGCGCATGGCTGCCAACAAATACATCACGCCTGAAGAAGCCAAGGCGGCCAAGGCGGCGGATTTGATCGTATCGGATCGCCTGTCCGGTGAGCGCTACGTCGCCGCGGCGCATTTTGTCGAGGAATTGCGCCGCCAGGTGATCAAGGATGTGGGCGGCGACAAGGCGGTCAATGAAGGTGGCCTTTCCATCCGCTCAACCATGAATACAGATTTGCAGGTGGCTGGAGCGCGGGCGCTGCGCCGCGGCCTGGAGGACTATGATCGCCGGCACGGCTGGCGCGGCCCCATCGATAGCATCGATGCGGCGGGGGACGTGCGTGCGCAATTGCGCAAGCTGGATGCCGCGCCGCCCATCACGGGCTGGCGGCGGGCCATGATCACCGCGGCCACCGCCAAGGACGTTAAGATCGTCACGGACGCGGGCGAGGTTGGAAGTCTTGCCCCTGAAGATGTGCGCTGGGCTGCTGCCGGCGCCAAGCGCGAGGGCAAGCGCACCCTGAAGGCAGGCTCCGCCATCTATGTCGAAGCCCTCGATGGTGGCAAATATGGCTTGCGCCAAAAGCCGCTGGTGGAAGGTGCGCTGGTGGCGATGGATCCGCACACTGGGCGCGTGCTGGCCATGGTGGGTGGCTATTCCTTCGCCGAAAGCAGCTTTAACCGGGCCACGCAGGCCAAGCGCCAGCCGGGCTCGACGTTCAAGCCCGTCGTCTACGCCGCAGCGCTCGATTATGGCTTTACGCCCGCCACGTTGATCGATGACGCACCGCTCGAAATCATCGCCGGCGATGGCAAGACCTGGGCCCCCGACAATTACACCAAGCAGTTTTATGGCCCTTCGACTTTGCGCACGGGGCTGGAGAAATCCCTCAATAACATGACGGCCCGCATCGCGCTGGAGCTCGGCAAGGAAAAGGTCCTTGAATACGGCCAGCGGCTAGGTCTGTACGGGGACAAAACTCAGGCCGTGGATGCCATGTCCCTTGGGGCAGTGGAGACGGATCTCACCAAAATGGTCGCGGCCTATGCCATGTTCGTCAATGGCGGCAAGCGCGTGCAGCCGCAATTGGTGGATCGCATCCAGGATCGTGAGGGCAAAACGGTGTTTTCGTCGGAAAGGCGGGCCTGCGAAGGCTGCGACGCGGCCTGGAGCAGCCAAGCCCCGCCTTTGCCTGCCGATGAGCGCGAAGAGGCGCTCAATCCCGTGACGGCTTACCAGATCGTCTCCATGCTCGAGGGCGTGGTGCAACGCGGCACCGGCGGCGTTGTCAAAGCCGTCGGCAAGCCGATCGCCGGCAAAACCGGCACCACCAATGATTATAAGGACGCATGGTTTGTGGGCTTCTCGCCGGATCTGGTCGTCGGGGTCTGGATCGGCTTCGATAAGCCCAAAACCCTGGGCGAGGGCGAAACCGGTGGCACGCTGGCCGCCCCGGTGTTTCGCGATTTCATGATCGCGGCACTGAAGAATGAGCAGGGCGCGCCCTTCCGAATTCCTCCCGGGGTGCGGCTGGTGCGGATCGATCAAAAGACCGGGCAGCTGCCCAGCTTGGATTCGGAAAACATCATATTGGAAGCTTTCCAGCCGGGCACCGAGCCAGGCGCAGAAGGGGCCCCCTCGCCCTTCCAGTTCAGCGGTGGTGGCGAAGAGGGGTTCGACCTACGGGCCTTTACCGAGCTTTTCCCTGGAACAGAAAGCGGCGCTGCGCAGGCCACGACCAATCCCGAGGTGCCCGAGCAGGTGATTGAGCCCGGGGCGGTGTATTGAGCGGGATGGATCCCGCCAAATGCGCGGGTCGTGTCGTCTGTCAGCGGTGAGTCCTCGATTCAGCTTGCTGGTGTCGGAGCTCAGCCCGATTGGCGATTGCCCGCTGACACCGCAGCGCGAGGATCGGGGCAGCCCCGCCCTCAATTCCTACCCCACCGCCCGGGGCAGCACCTCCTGAACGGTCTAAATTGTTGAAACCGGCCATGGGAAGTGGATCGATGGGATTCCAATCAATCGGGTGATGAACTCGCCCATTGTGTTAAGGTCTAGCCTGATTGCGTTGGCCGCTTGCGCCCCACGCAAATCGTGTCTTTGGAGCCCTCCATGCGTGCCGATATCGCCGCCCTCGTTGAACAGATTTCTGGATCCACCGGTTTGCTGCGGAGGCGTCTTTGACTGGGAGCAAGCGCAAATCCGTCTGGATGAACTGAACGCCCGCTCTGAAGACCCCAATCTCTGGGGTGATCCGCAGGCCGCGCAAAAGCTGATGCGGGAGCGCAACAAGCTCGCAGCCTCGATGGATACCGTGCGCGCTCTGGAAAAGGAGGTGGCGGATGCGGTCGCGTTGGCCGAATTGGCGCAAGCCGAAGGCGATGAAAGCCTGATCGACGAAACCTGTGCCGTACTAACCGCCGCGCAGGCCCGCGCCAGCCGCGCCGAATTGGAGGCATTGCTCTCCGGCGAAGCGGACGGCAATGATAGTTATGTCCAGTTCAACGCCGGGGCTGGCGGCACGGAAGCCCAGGATTGGGCCGAGATGCTGATGCGCATGTACGCCCGCTGGGCCGGCGCGCACGCAATGTCGGTGGAGGAAGTCGAACGTCTCGACGGGGATGGCGCCGGTATCAAATCTGCAACCCTGCTGATCAAAGGCGAAAACGCCTATGGCTGGCTGAAAACCGAGGCGGGCGTGCATCGTCTGGTGCGCATTTCGCCCTTTGACGCGAATGCACGGCGCCAAACCAGCTTCGCCTCGGTTTGGGTGTATCCGGTGGTGGATGAATCGATCGAGATCGACATCCAAGACAAGGATTGCCGGGTCGATACCTTCCGCGCTTCTGGAGCGGGCGGCCAACATGTCAATAAGACTGATAGCGCGGTGCGCATCACCCATATGCCGTCTGGCATCGTCGTGGCCTGCCAATCCGAGCGCTCGCAGCATCAAAACCGCGCCAAGGCCTGGGATATGCTGCGGGCCCGCATGTACGAAGCGGAGCTATCGCGCCGCGAGGCCGCCTCGGACGTGCTGGAAGCCAACAAGACCGAAATCGGCTGGGGCCGACAGATCCGCTCCTATGTTTTACAGCCCTATCAGATGGTCAAGGACCTACGCACTGGCACAGA
This sequence comes from Hyphomonadaceae bacterium, assembly GCA_021731965.1. GTDB lineage: Bacteria > Pseudomonadota > Alphaproteobacteria > Caulobacterales > Aquidulcibacteraceae. Next base: position 11,299 of record JAKFWI010000157.1, read on the forward strand.
AACCAGCGATACCCAAGCTGTGCTCAACGGGGATCTGGATGCCTTCATGGCCGCCTCTTTGGCGGCCCGGCTCGGCGGCGCGGCGGTCGGAGAGGTGAGTGATATCGAATAGGATTGCCTCTAGAGCGGATCCCGATTTGACTGACTCAGGTCAAATCGGGTGAATCCGCTCTACACTAAGTGATTAGACCCGTTCTCATCCGAAAACCGCGTCACACTTTTCGGGAAAGGGTCTAAA
>JAKFWI010000117.1 GCA_021731965.1 Hyphomonadaceae bacterium
GGGCGGGCGGGCGCGCAATTTTCGGCCATCGGCTATGCGGCACCGGGCGCGGTGGTGGCGTTGGGCGCGCTGGCTTGGCTGGCTTTTGTGCGTCATGCCGGCTGGCTCGGCGGGCTCACCAGCGGCGCGTCCCTCGCTTTGCTGCTGTGGGCTTACAGCGCGCGCTTTGCGGCGTCGGGCGTGCAGCCCTTGGCGGCTGGCTTTGCCCGCATCAGCGCCAACCAGGATGACGCAGCGCGCAGCCTCGGTGCGCGGCCTTGGCAGCGTTTGCTGCGCGTGGATCTCCCTTTGATCTGGCCCAGCGCGCTGGTAAGCGGCGTCATCATCTTTGTCGAAATCCTCAAGGAATTGCCGGCCACGCTCATCTTGCGCCCCTTCGATTGGGATACCCTGGCGGTGCGAGCCCATGCTTACGCGGCCGATGAGCGGCTGACCCAAGCGGCAGCCCCGGCTTTGCTCATCACCATGGCCGGCGCACTGTCACTCCTGCTGGCGGCCAAGGTACTGGCGCACCCGCCAGCACATTTTCAACGAAAGCGTAATCGGGGTTTTGTACAAAAAAATACTTTTAATCAAAGTATTAACCCGCTTTCCGGCGAGAAACCGGCCTCCACTTTCTCGCAAAGTGGTCAGGCCGGACCCAAGCCATGAGCGCACCGACTATCGCCCTGGAAAACGTGCGCCGGCGCTATAACGGCACTGGCGGGGTGGCGGATGTGACGCTGACCCTCCCGGCTGGGCGCATTACCAGCATACTGGGGGCCTCCGGCTCGGGCAAAACCACGCTCCTGCGCCTCATCGCCGGTCTCGATACGTTGGAAAGCGGCAGGATCCGCTTTGATGAGCAGCTCATTGCCGATGCGCACGCCGCCACGCCGGCTGAGCAGCGCCGAGTGGGTTTGGTCTTCCAGGAACACGCTTTGTTTCCGCATTTGCGGGTGTGGGAGAATGTGGCCTTCGGGCTCACCGGGCCGCGCAGCAGTCACGAGGCGATCGCCGCGCGCTGGCTGGCGCATGTGGATCTCGCGCACCGCGCACAGGCCTACCCGGCCGCACTCTCCGGCGGGGAGCAGCAGCGCGTGGCGCTGGCCCGCGCCTTGGCACCCGACCCGTTGGCCGTCCTGCTGGACGAGCCGTTTTCGAGCCTCGATCCGGTTTTGCGCAGCGATCTGCGAGAGCGCACCCGGGCCTTGCTGAGCGCGCGGGGCAAGACCACCGCTTTTGTCAGCCACGATGCCGAAGAGGCCATGTTCCTGGCCGATCATTTGGCCATCATGAAGGATGGCCTTTTGCTGCAGACCGGGCCGCCGCAAGAGGTTTACCGCCATCCCGTTTCGGCCGAAGCCGCAGGTGCATTGGGGCCGATCCAGCTATGGCCAGGATTGATCCGGGCTGGCCGCCTCGACACGCCCTTCGGGCATTTGGCAGCACCGGGTTTGACCGAAGGCGTGCGGGCGCTCGGCGTGGTGCGCCAGGAGGCCTTGCGGCTGATCCCCGGCGATCACGCCGCCATCGTGGCGATGCGCCCGATGGGCAGCTTTACACTCATGCTGCTGCAGATTGGCGCGCAAACCTGCTGGGTGCGCGCCGCGCCTGATGATGCCTTGGCGCAAAGCGCGCGCGCCAGCTTGGCCATCGATCCCGCCGGCGCCCATGTGTTCGCGGTGTAGCCTGTCAGGCACCAGCTCCGCCACCTGGCTTTACGGCGGCCGGCGCGGCCCGAACCGACCGACAACCCAATATGGCGCAGGACAGCGCCGCGGATCCGCGCCCGTCCACAGCCGATGGAATTCCTCCTCGCTTGGCGGTGGGACTTCGCCGCCTCCCAGTGTCACCGGCTCACCAATCGTTAGACGCGAGTTTAGCCGTTCGCTGGTCACCACCCAAGCGTCATGGCCCTTTCGCGACAAGCGCACGTCCGAAGGCCACACGATCGTCCATGGCTCTGCATCCCCACCAATAACCAGACACCCATGCACATTCCGCACAACTCCATCAAATCGCGCCGCGTTTGCGAACAGCGCCTGCTGCTTCTCGCGAAGAAGATGAGACTCCTGCCCGCACGCCGCCAACGTAATAATGGCGATAAACAAAGTGAAACGACATCCGTTCACCAGCAAGTTAGGGCGCAGCGACAATTGAGTAACCACCCTTCACCACAGTTTCAATCGGCATGAAATAGGCGTCATTAGCCTTATCTAAAGTCACTGCTTTTAAGAGGCCAATCGCGATACCGCCACTAAAGACCACCCCGCCGCTATCACCGCCCGAGATCAGATAATCTTCATAATTGGTCGGCTTGATTCGGTAAAAACAACATCCATAAGAGCCTAATGTTACCGGCACGCCTGAATGAATTATCGCTCCAATTGCCCTGCGGGTAGTACCACCAACGACAGTAACCGCGAGGCCTGCTACGAGCGAGCTTATCGGAGCATATTGCTTTATGGGCTGATACAACCCATTGTACAATTCAACCGATGGCGACAGCATTTGCGAGGAGATTGTATGCCACTGAAAATCCCAGCCGTTGGTTAAGCGCTCGCCGCGCGCCGTTCCAAATGAAACCTTAGGCGTACTCGGATTCACGGCGGTCAAAACTCCACCTGAATTTTCGCAATGCCCTGCTGTAGCAAAGCCAATTATGCCTGTTGCAGTTTCGCGAATTTCAAAACCTGTCGAGCAAACGTTTAATGGATACTCAGTCCGCAACCCGCTCGTAACATACGCGCGATCTTGGAAAAGGGCAGGGACTTGCACTATGTTGACAAACGACGGAAGTAGCACCCCAGCTTTGTCTAACGCCGCGCGCAGCGCAACCTCATCAGTGACGACAATACTTACCTGGTTATCATCCTCATTAATATCAACGACCGCGTCCACGCCAGCATTACTCAGCACAGCCGCAAGTTGGGCTTGAGTAGCCGTCAATTCGCTAAGTGCAACATTGGCTTGTTCCGCAACAATATCAGGGGCATTGGTAAGGCCCGTCGCGAGAAGTTGGCGCCGTAACGAAGCCGCCGGTGCGGCCTTAAACCGGGCTACGACCCGAAACTGCGGGCCATTTTCAATCCGCATTCCTGCGAAATTCCCCTTCTCGTCGCGCATGAGTTTTTGTCGCAAGCGAAGCGCCGCTTGGATGCGCCCTAACCTGCGCATCGCCTCACCTCGGCTCACTCCGGCTGCGACCGCATAGGCGTCTATGGTCGCCCCCATTTCTGCCACCGGTTGATCCAGGGGATCAGCGGCCGGGGCGGCAGCGCTGCCAACCACCGCCAACGGCGGCGAAGATTGCGGCCCACGAGACTACGCACGCACGGGCACGATTCCGAAGACGAGAGCGCTGAATGTGGAAACGAAGATTCTCAAGGCTATGTTCTGCATGTGAACTTCTCCAACTTGATCCTCAATATCACGCCACTCTCTCATGGGCTATCCTGAAAATGCTGCCCCAATGGAAGCCAAAGACTGCGGCCGGACAAAACAATGACTACGCTAGGCTATTTTGCTGCCACCACGGTGCGGGCCTGAGAAATACTGCCTAGCGGCGGAGGCGCGATTTTAGGCTTTACCGTGACAAAGCGATGGCGGCGCAACACGCCAAGCCCGAGGAGTTTGAGGCGCACCCGCCAGCACTCCGACTCCCAGGCCAATTCCTGCAACGCTGCGGGGGCCAGGGCGGCTGGATTGTCCTGCATGTCTGTGGAAAATCTGGCGAAAGCGGTGCGCGCGGCATTGGCCAGCGTGCGGGAGCGATCCTCTTCCGACAAAATCGTAAAGCCAGCTTGCGTCAGCGCGGTGCGCAACGCCAGCACATTGCGGACTTTCGGCTCGGGATCGGCCACCGAAAACGCGCCGCTCCAATCGGCCTCCATCGCCTCGGTGCAATAGGTTTCGAACACCGCGCCCGCGCCTTTTTTGAGGGATTTGTGCACGGCCTTGATGAAGGCGGCAGGATCGGGGGTGTAGGCCAGCTCTTCCAGGCTCACCAAGCCGCCAATGCGTGCCTTTAGGCCCGTGCCGTCAACGCCCATTGGGTGCACATGGCAATTGCCGCCGGTGAGTCGGGCCGCGCTTTCTGCCAGGGTTGCGAAATGGTTTTCGCGCCATTCATAGACCTCCAGCCGGCCCTTGCGATGCCCCCCCAAGGCTATCAATTGGGCGATGCCGTCGGGGCTGAGAATAGCCAAAGGCTCATCGGATTTCGCGGCCAAAGCGGCCAGCCAATCGGCCTCCAAGCCCTGTTCAGCGGGGGCGCAGCGCCCCTCCCCCCACAGCCGTGCCATGGCCTCCGCGCGGGGCGATGCGGGCTCTGGCTCCGCCGCGGCGGCCATATCGGTCAACACCAAGGGCGCGGCAGCGGCGGGATCCTTGCCTTCCCACCACGCAACCAGGCGGGTGCGAAAGTGCACCACGCGTTGATCATTCAGCAAGGCAAGTGGGCTAAGCATAGGGGCTCCGGCGCTTAGTCTAGTCACCGGCCGTTAACAGAGGGTAGAGCGCCAACCCGTGTCGCCAGGTGCGTCAGCACGTCGCGCCAGACGGTTTCGGCCTGCACATCGCCCAGCAGCAAATGATAGCCCTCGCGATAACGCAGGACCCGCACCCCCGGTGCCAACCGCGCGGCGGCGCGCTCCGCCACAGCGGGCGGAATGATCTCGTCACGCGCGCCCAGCAGATAGAGCGTGCCCGGTGGCAGCTTATCGACTGAATCATTGCCTTTTTGCATCAGATTGACCAAGCCCAGCAGCGCATCGGTGCGGGTTTCGAACAGGAGATTGGGGTCAGCGCCCATGCGGCGCAACAAATTGATGTTGTCGCTGGGCGTGACCTGCGCCACCACGCCTTTGGGCGGTTCCAGCCGCGCGCCCGGTGCCGTCAGCGCTGCCAGTCGCAGCGCCGCGCGATACGCCCAAGGCATTTGCGTCCAGCCCCACACGGCTGGCGAAACCAAGATCAATTCCTCTGCACCGCTGGGCTGACCGCTGGTTTCGACTTCCATCGCCGCCGCCGCCCCCATAGAAAGCCCCAACAGGGCCACCGGCACGCCGGGATGCGCCGCTTTGGCAGCCGCCACCGCATCGCGGATATCCTGGCGCAGCAAATCGGCTTGGGGCCACACGCCGCGTTGCGGGCTCCGGCCAAAGCCCCGCAAGTCAATGGCGTAGACCGCCACCCCGCGCTGCGCCCACCAAGGGCCGGGCAAGGCGAAAGCACCCGAATAATCATTCATGCCGTGCAAAGCCACGATCACCACCCAAGGTGCCGCGCCGTCAGGTGACCATTCCTGCATGCCCAATTGCGCGCCATCGGAGGCAATAAAATGCGCATCGGTAAATGCCGGCACCATCAGCGCGCGCGTTACCAATGGCCCTTGGCGCAGCGGCGCACAGCCCTCCAGCCCCAGCAGAATCAATGCGGCAAGGGCAGCGAAAACCGCACGCACGCAATTCATGCCAGGGCCCTAGCCACGCGCGCTTGCAAAACCGGCAAAAGCTCCGTCTCGAACCAGGGATTGCGCTTTAGCCAGCCGGTATTGCGCCAGGATGGGTGCGGCAGCGGCAAAACTCCCGGCGGCGCATTGGCAAAGGCTCGCACGGTTTGCGTCATGGCCCCGGGCCGCACGCCGAGATGCCAGCTTTGCGCATAGCCGCCGATCAGCAAAGTAAGCCGCACGTTGGGCAAGTGCTGCAGCAGCCGCGCACGCCACAAAGGGGCGCATTCGCGCCGCGGCGGTAAATCGCCGCCCTTCGCATCATTACCGGGAAAGCAAAAGCCCATCGCCGCCACCGCCACTTTTTGCGGATCATAGAACAAAGCGCGGTCCATGCCCATCCAAGCGCGCAGGCGCTCCCCCGAGGGATCGTCGAACGGAATGCCCGATATATGCACCCGCCGGCCCGGTGCCTGCCCGGCAATCAGAATGCGCGCCCCAGCCCCGATCTGCACCACCGGACGCGGCGGGTGGGGCAAATCTGGAGCGCAGGCTTGGCAGGCCCGAATCTCGTGCAGCAAATGCTCCAGCGCCTGCGTCATCGCGGGGCCTGCGGCCGCACGCGCAAGACCCGCCCCTCATCGCTATCGGTCAGCAGGATGATACTGCCATCGGGGGCTTGGCGCACATCGCGAATGCGTTCTTCAAGCTCGGCAAACAGGCTCTCTTGCCCAACCACCGCGCCATCTTGCAAATCCACCCGGCGCACATGCATGCCGGCCAGGGCCCCGACCAGCAAATCCCCGCGCCACGCCGCAAAAGCCTCCCCGGTATACAGCGTCATGCCGGAGGGCGCGATGGACGGCACCCAATAGAGCAAAGGCTGCTTCAGCCCCTCTTTCTTCTGATAGCGCGAGATGGGCAGGCCGCTGTAATCAATGCCGTAAGTAATGACCGGCCAGCCATAATTGGCACCCGCGCGCAGCACATTGACCTCATCGCCGCCTTTGGGGCCATGCTCATGCGCGTAAATGATGCCGGTCGCGCCGTCAAAGACGATGCCCTGCACATTGCGATGACCATAGGTATAGATCTCAGGCCGCGCCCCCGCTTTGCCGACAAAGGGATTATCGGCAGGGATGGTGCCATCGCGGTTGAGGCGGATGATCTTGCCCAGATCACTGCCGAGATCCTGCGCGGCCTCCTTGAAATCATACCCCTCGCCCAGGGTCAGCAGCACCGTCCCATCCGGCAAAAAGACGATGCGCCCGCCAAAATGGGCGGACGTATCCTTCAAGGGTGTCACCTCGAACAAAAGCTGGAAATCCTCCAGCCCCTGCCCAGTAAACCGCGCCCGCGCCAGGCGCGTGGCATTGGCTTTGCGCGTGCCGGCCGCATAGGCCAAATAGATCAGGCGGTTCGTGGCAAAATCTGGATCGAGCGCGATATCGAACAGGCCGCCTTGGCCCTGGGCGAAAACGGGCGCCACGCCGGCAATCGGTGCTGCTTGCAGCTTTCCATCCGCGCTGATCAGCCGCAGCCGCCCCGGCCGCTCCGTGACCAGCATGGAGCCATCCGGCAAGAAAGCCAGGCTCCACGGGTGCTCCAGCCCCTCAGCAACGGTTTCGATGGTGTAGGCCATCGAGGGCGCGGCCTCAGCTGGCGTTGCCGCGGGCGTGCAGCCGCCCAGGCCTGCGGCAGCGAGCACCAACGCCCAAATCAGCGAAAATGGTATGCGCGCCCTTGTCCACATGCAGCTTTCCCCGATTGGCGCGGGGATTTCTCCTCCCGACACCGCATGTATTCACGACATAACACTTCCATCTAGCGAGGGAAATTGCTTATCCAGCCTCCCTCATCCTCTGCAAGCGTGCGGTGGTCAACCAAATAAATGAACCAAGTTTGGCTGGCCCGCAAAATCACTCACTTAACCAATAAACCATGTTGCCACAACAAAAGCTAAACACAGCCATGCCTTTATTGCTTGTAGTTAAAAATAAAGGTGATGATGCGCAATATACCTATCATTGCAGCAATGTTGGCAGTATTTTCAACTTCGGAATTTGCCCTTGCCCATGGAGGCGGCCTAAATAGTGATGGCTGCCACCGACAATCGAGCACCGGTACTTATCATTGCCATAACACTGCGGTCGGTCGTGAAGCGTCTGCTGCTGCGCCACGCCTTCCCCGGAGAACAAGTCAGAGCTTTGTCGGCTCCTCGGGCGGCGGGGCGTATGCCAACTGCACCCAGGCTCGGGCCGCTGGCGCAGCACCGGTTCTTGCTGGCGAATCCGGCTATAGTCGACATCTAGACCGGGACAATGATGGAATTGCCTGTGAATGAACACCCAGTGCACGATCGATCGATGATCAGCCTATCGATCGGATTGCGCACTGGGCGCAAAACCACAAGACTTTACTCCGCCGCCTGGGCCGAAGGCTCGACCGGCAGGGCCTCCGCCTTGGGGCCAAGCCCCCGGGCGATGAGATCGGCATCCCGCTCGGCGGCCACCTGCTGATAGCGCCGCAATTGGCCGCCCGTGCCGGCGGGGATCAGCCGGCCGACGATGACGTTTTCCTTGAGGCCTTCGAGCGTATCGGTCTTGCCATAGGTGGCCGCCTCGGTCAGCACGCGCGTGGTTTCCTGGAAGGAGGCCGCCGAAATGAAGCTGCGTGTCTGCAAGGAGGCCTTGGTGATACCGAGCAGCATGGGCTGGGCACTGGCGGGCTTGAGGCCCAATTCCACCACCCGGGCGTTTTCATCCTCGAGATCGAGGTTATCGACCGCCTCACCCTTGAGGAATTCGGTGTCACCCGCATCCATCACTTCCACTTTCTGCAGCATCTGACGCACGATCACTTCGATATGCTTATCGTTGATCGGCACGCCTTGCAGGCGGTAAACCTTCTGGATTTCCTCAACCAAATAATTCGCCAAAGCTTCTACCCCAAGAATGGACAAAATATCTTGCGGGGCGGGGTTACCATCCAGCAGATAATCACCTTTCTTGACCATATCGCCTTCTTGCACAGCGATATGCTTGCCTTTGGGGATCATGTATTCGGTCGGCTCGGTCGTTTCATCTTCGGGAACGATGCGCAGGCGGCGCTTGTTCTTGTAATCGCGGCCAAATTCGACCCGCCCATCTTGCTCCGCGATGATGGCGTGATCCTTGGGTCGGCGCGCCTCGAACAATTCCGCCACGCGCGGCAGGCCGCCCGTGATGTCCCGCGTTTTGGCACCGCCTGTGGTGATCCGCGCCAAATCCTGGCCGGGCTTGACGGCATCGCCGTCCGTCACGGAGAGAATGGCCCCCATGGCCAGCATATAGCGCGCCTCGGTGCCATTGGGCAGACGCACGGGCGTGCCCTTGTCATCGAGCACAACCAAAGCCGGGCGCAGATCCGATCCCTTGGAGCTGGAGCGCCAATCGATCACGACCTTGGAGGAAATCCCGGTTTCGTCATCGAATTCCTCACGCACCGAGACATTCTCGATCAAATCCTCAAAACGCACCCGGCCCGCCAATTCGGTGATGATCGGCGTGGAATAGGGATCCCATTCGGCGATGCGATCCGCGCGCTTGACCGGCTTGCCATCCTGCACTTTCAGCTTGGCGCCGAAGGGCAGTTTGAAGGATTGGCGCTCTTTGCCCTCTTTGTCATCGATGGCCACTTGCATGCTGCGGCCCATCACGATCAGATCACCGGCCGTATTGGTGACGGTATTGCGCCCGATAAAGCGCACCACGCCCTCGTGCGCGCTTTCCATGACCGATTGCTCCGCGACCTGCGCCGCGCCGCCAATGTGGAAGGTGCGCATGGTCAATTGGGTGCCCGGCTCGCCGATCGATTGCGCGGCGATGACACCCACCGCCTCACCGATGTTGACGCGCGTACCGCGGGCCAGATCGCGCCCATAGCAGGAGCCGCACACCCCGGTGCGGGTGTTGCAGGTCAAGACCGAGCGCACCTTGATCGATTGCACGCCCGCCGTTTCGATGGCCGCGCAGGCATCTTCATCGAAATAGCCGCCGGCGGGGATGAGGATTTCCGCCGAACGCGGATCGCACACATCCTGCGCTGCGGTGCGGCCCAAAACCCGCGTACCAAGGCTGACAACCACCTCCGAGCCATCGATGACGGCGCGCATCTCGATGCCCTCGGTGGAGCCGCAATCTTCCTCCAGGATAATGCTGTCTTGGGCCACATCCACCAGGCGGCGCGTGAGATAGCCGGAATTGGCCGTCTTCAGCGCCGTATCGGCAAGGCCCTTGCGCGCCCCGTGGGTGGAGTTGAAGTATTCCAGAACGCTGAGGCCTTCCTTGAAGTTCGAGATGATCGGCGTCTCGATGATTTCGCCCGATGGCTTGGCCATCAGGCCGCGCATGCCCGCCAGTTGCTTCATCTGGTTTTTCGAGCCGCGCGCACCCGAATGCGCCATCATATAAATGGAGTTCAGCTCACCCTGGCGGCCCGTATCGGGATCGATGATCGGCTTGGCGGCTTCTTCCATCATGGCATCGGCCACGCGATCCGTGCATTTGGACCAGGAATCCACCACCTTGTTGTACTTTTCACCCTTGGTGATCAGGCCGTCAGCGTATTGCTGCTCATATTCGGAAACACGCGTGCGGCTTTCGTTGACCAGATCGATCTTGGCCTTCGGCACGATCATATCGTCCATGCCGAAGGAGATGCCCGCGCGCGCCGCTTCCTTGAAGCCCAGAGCCATCAGGCGATCGGCGAAAATCACCGTCGCTTTCTGGCCGGCATGGCGATAGACGGCATCGATCAGATTGCCGATTTCCTTCTTGGTCATCAACGCGGCGACGATTTCCGGGCGGATTTTGGGGTGGCGGGGCAAGAGCTCCGCCAGCTTCATGCGGCCGGGCGTGGTTTCCAGCGTGGTGATCCGCTCAACGCCATCTTCTCCCATGACCAGCATGCGCGCCTTGATCTTGGCGTGCAGCGTGACCACCCCAGCATCGAGCGCGTGCTCGATCTCGGAAATGTCGGTGAAAGCCTTGCCCTCCCCGATCTCGCCGGTCTTTACCGTCGAGAGGTAATAGAGGCCGAGGATGATATCTTGGCTCGGCACCGTCATCGGCCGGCCATTGGCCGGGGAAAGGATGTTGTTGGTGCTCATCATCAAGACGCGCGCTTCCAGCTGCGCCTCAAGGCTGAGCGGCACGTGCACGGCCATCTGATCGCCGTCGAAATCTGCGTTGAAGGCCGCGCACACCAAAGGATGCAGCTGGATGGCCTTGCCCTCGATCAATTTGGGCTCGAAGGCCTGGATGCCGAGGCGGTGCAAGGTTGGCGCGCGATTGAGCAGAACCGGGTGCTCGCGGATCACCTCTTCCAGCACGTCCCACACTTCGGGCCGCTCTTTTTCCACCATGCGCCGCGATTGCTTCACCGTGCCGGAAAGCCCTTTGGTGTCCAGGCGCGCATAGATGAAGGGCTTGAACAGCTCGAGCGCCATTTTCTTGGGCAGGCCGCATTGATGGAGCTTGAGATCGGGCCCCACCACGATGACGGAGCGGCCGGAATAATCCACCCGCTTGCCAAGCAGATTTTGCCTGAAACGCCCCTGCTTGCCTTTCAGCATATCAGCGAGGGATTTCAGCGGGCGCTTATTGGCCCCGGTGATGACGCGCCCGCGCCGGCCATTGTCAAACAGCGCATCGACCGATTCCTGCAGCATCCGCTTTTCGTTGCGGATGATGATGTCGGGTGCACGCAGCTCCATCAGCCGCTTGAGGCGGTTGTTGCGGTTGATCACGCGGCGGTAGAGATCATTGAGATCGGAAGTGGCGAAGCGCCCCCCATCCAGCGGCACCAGCGGCCGCAGTTCGGGCGGGATGACCGGCACAATGGTCAAGATCATCCATTCCGGGCGG
>JAKFWI010000215.1 GCA_021731965.1 Hyphomonadaceae bacterium
GGCGGGCTCGTTGGCCACCCGGAATTGAGCATGCAAAAGGTGCTGGGCTGGGCCTTTTCACCCTTGATGGCGCTGGTGGGCGTGCCCTGGGCCGAAGCCCAGCAGGCGGGGGCCATCTTCGGCCAAAAGCTGATCCTCAACGAATTTGTGGCTTATGCTGATCTTGGCCAGATCAAAGCCAGCCTGTCACCGCGCACCGTGACCATCCTCACCTTTGCGCTGTGCGGGTTTGCCAATTTCTCTTCCATCGCCATCCAAATGGGCGCGCTCGGGGCCTTGGCACCGCAGCTCATGCCGATGATCGCCAAATTCGGCTTGCGGGCCGTGCTGGCCGGCTCCCTTTCCAACTTGATGAGCGCGACCATCGCGGGCGTTATGCTGGCGTTTTAGCCTGAGGGAGCAAGCCATGGGGAAAAGCCGCCTGATCCTGGATTGTGACCCGGGCCAGGATGATGCCGTCAATTTGTTACTGGCCTTCGCGGCCAAAGATCGCTTCGACATTTTGGGCATCACCACTGTGGCTGGCAATGCGCCTTTGGCGCTGACGCAGCGCAATGCCCGCCTCATCGCTGATTTGGCCGGCGTGGCTGACATCCCCATCCATGCCGGCTGTGATCGGCCCATGGCCCGCGACTTGATTACCGCCGCGCATGTGCACGGCTCCACCGGGCTGGATGGGGTCGATTTGTGGGAGCCGCGCACCCCCTTGGCGGCGCAGCACGGCGTGCACTTTCTGGTGGACGCGCTGCGGGCCGCCCCCGATGCCTCCGTGACCTTAGTGCCCACCGGGCCGCTGACCAACATCGCCATGGCCTTGGCGCTCGCGCCCGATATCGCCAGCAAGATCGCGCACATCGTGTTGATGGGCGGCGCCATGCGCGAAGGCGGCAACATCACCCCCTCGGCGGAGTTCAATTTTTACGTCGATCCGCATGCGGCCGAGCGCGTCTTGCAATGCGGGCGGCCCATCACCGTTTTCGGCCTGGATGTCACCCACCAGCTTTTATGCACGCCCGAGCGGCTGGCACGCATCGCCGCGATTGGCGGGCCTTTGGCCCGGGCCGTCCACGACTGGCTGGGATTTTTCAATCGCTTCGATAGCGCCAAATATGGCAGCCCGGGCGCGCCATTGCACGATCCGTGCACCATGGCCTATCTCCTGGCTCCGCAACTCTTTGCCGTGAAAAGCTGCGCCATCCGTATCGAGACCGTGTCACCACTGACGTTGGGGCATAGCGCGGTGGATTTCTGGAGCGTCACGGGCGCGCCGGCCAACGCCAATTGGGCCTATGGCGTGGATGCTGAGGGGTTTTTCGATCTGCTTTTGCATCATCTGGAACGCTTCTGAACGGGGGCCCTGTGTCTTTTCCCTTACCTTCGCCGCGGATCGGCGTGCTCGGTTCGATCACCCAGGATATCGTCGCCGCCGCGGAGCAGCTGCCGCGCCCTGGCGAGACGATCACCGGGGCCAGCTTGGCCCGCTATCCCGGCGGCAAAGGGGCCAATCAGGCTTTCGCCGCGCAGCGTTTGGGGGCGCAGGTCGCGCTGCTGGCCTGCGTTGGTGAGGATGCGGCGGCAGATCACGCGCAATCGCTGCTCCGCGCCGAAGGGGTCGATCTCTCACAGATGCAAATCGCCGCAGCGGAGCATACCGGCGTGGCGTTGATTTGCGTGAGCACGCAAAGCGGTGAAAACCAGATTTCCGTCGCGCCGGGGGCAAATCGCCTGCTGCAGCTATCGCCTTTGCCCACCCCCCGTTTCGATGGCGTGATGTGCCAGCTGGAAGCCCCGCTCGACGTGCTGCGGGCCGCGCGCAGCTATGCGCCGTTTTTGTGCCTCAACGCCGCGCCTGCCCGGGATTTACCGGGCGATTTGCTGCACATCCCCGATCTGCTGATCGTCAACGAGACCGAGGCGGCCTTCTATGGCGCGGCTTTGCACACGGGCCCCGGCTTGGTGGCGCTGACCTTGGGCGCTGATGGTGCGGTGCTGTTGCGCGAAGGCGCAGAAATCGCCCGCCAGCCCGGCTTTGCCGTGGAGGTGCTGGATTCCACCGGTGCCGGCGATTGCTTTAGCGCCGGGCTTGTCGTGGCCTTGCTGCGCGGCCTCAGCCCCGCCGCGGCGCTGCGCTATGCCTGCGCGGCTGGGGCGCTGGCCTGCACGACACCTGGCGCGCAACCCTCCGCGCCGACGCAAGCCACGTTGAGCCGCTTTCTAGAGGCGCAGGGGCGATAAGGCGCAGCGATGCGCAAAAGCCACACCCTCAGGATTTCAATGTTCAGTATTTTGACTCTTTGGTAAAAAGTCGGCCTCATGTCCAAATGGATTCGAGAGTAGTCTTGCCCGTGCAAGTGGGCGTCTTGCTCTCGTAAAGAGAACTTCTCGCTGGTGAGGGGCAAATGCCGAGAGATCGGCAGGGTGTCTTGTACTCATCATGTCTGGCCAGCGAGCAGCAAATGGCTCAGTGCGTGGACGCGTACCCAAGGGGAGATGACGATGCATCAGTTTAACACTCAGCGTAGCGCGAGGCTGCTGCGCAGCTTATTGTATTCCACCGCGTTTTGCGCCGCGAGCCTGGTTGCGATGCAGGCTGCGCCGGCCATGGCCCAAGCGGGCGGTGCCCGCGCAGCCGTCGCGGAGGCCGAAGGCAGCGATATCATCGTCACGGCCCGCAAACGTGCGGAAAAGGTCTATGATACGCCGGCGGCGCTCTCTGTGATCGGCGCGACGCAATTGACTGAGCAGAACATCAGCAATGTCGAGGATGTCGGCAAATACATCCCGAACTTGACGATCACCCGCTATGGCGTTGGCAATTCTGCCCAGGCGGCCATCTTCATCCGCGGCATCGGCCTGCAGGATCATATCATCACGACCGACCCCGGGGTTGGCGTGTATTTGGACGGTGTTTATCTGGGCCGCCAATTGGGGGCCAATCTTTCGCTGGTCAATATTCAGCGCATCGAAGTGTTACGCGGGCCGCAAGGCACCCTTTATGGGCGCAACGCCATCGGCGGCGCGGTGAATATTATCACCACCAATCCTGGCGGTGGCGAAGGCGCGGAAATCAATCTGCAGGGCGGTTCACGCGGGCGCGCCGCGGCCAATGTCTATGCTGAGTTTCCCCTGGCGGATAATTTCAATGTGGGCGTTTCCACGTATTACAAGCGCCGCAACGGCGTGGGTGATTTCCTGCTTTTGCCCAATCCTGAGGCCCGCATCGGCGAGGAGAATGAGTTCGGCGGGCGCATCAAAGCCGTATGGGAGCCGACCAGCGCCCTCAGCTTCACCTTCTCGATCGACGGGTTGCAGGCCAATAACGGCCAATCACCCTACACCACTTTAGTCAATGGTGTTGGCCTCAACCCTGGCGATAACTTCACGCCGGGCGTGGCCACGCAGAATCGCAGCAATCCCTTCGCCGGCGATTTCTTCGCGCTGCAGCCGGGCTTTAGCGGAAATGTCGCGCCCTTTTTGCCCGCCGCTGCCAACGGCCAGCTACGCTCCCCCAATCCCGATGACAGCTTTTCCACCGTGGCCGGGCTGGAATCGACCAGCAATGCAGCCTGGGGGGTTTCGCTCTCCACCAATTGGGTGATCAACCCCAATCTTTCCAGCAAATTCCTGGCCAGTTACCGCTATTCCGATTACACGGGCGGCCTAGATGATGATGAGACGCCGCTCAATCTTTCGGAATTCCCGGAAGATGGCAATGCACGGCAAGTGTCGCTGGAATGGAATGTCAGCGCCGATGTCAGCATCTTTGATTTCGTGGGCGGCCTGTATTACTTCCGGGAAGAGGGCTCCACGCGCTCAGGCCCGTTCACCTTCAGCCCCTTCAACGCACCCAATTCCATTGATAATTTCGGGGTGCCGATCAATTTGGGCTTCCCCACGGGGTTGGGTGATTTTGATCTCAACCAAAACACCAATGCCTATGCGATCTATGGCAATGTGAAGGCCCAATTGACGGAGCGGCTGAGCGTCGGCGGTGGCTTGCGTTATTCCAGCGATACCAAGCGCGCCAATGCCTTGTTCCCAAGCTTTGGCGGCAACCGGGTATTCCGGGAGGCCAATTTCCAGGAGCTGACCTGGGATGTGAACGCCCTCTATCATTTGGTGGGGGATGTGAACGTTTATGCCCAGATCCAAAAGGGCTATCAAACCGGCGGCTTTCCGCCGCGCCCCTTTGGCGGGCCAGCCACCTTTGTCAGCTTCAATGAAGAAACCGCCATCAATTACGAAACCGGCCTGAAGGGTGCGGCGTTCGGCGGGCGCGTGCAGGGTTCGCTCTCGCTCTTCTACACGATCTATCGTGACCTGCAGCTGCCCTTCTCCGACACCACAGCGGGAGGCGGCTTTGTCACCATCGTCTCAAATGCGGGTCGCTCGCGCTCACGCGGGGTGGAATTGGATACCTTGGTGGAATTGTTCGAGGGGCTGACCTTGAACAGCACACTTGGCTATCTCGACTCGGAAATCATCTCCGTGCGCCCCGGCACGATCGGGATACGGGCAGGAGATCGCCCGGCCTTGACCCCGCGTTTGACCGCCTCGGTCGCGCCGCGCTACGAAACGCCCTTGCCGAATGGCGCTGCGCTCAGCTTCGCGGTGAATTATTCTTTCCGCGGCGGGCAGTTCGGCCAGTCCATCAACACGCCGGGCGAATTCATTCGCTCGCGCAATCTGGTCGGCTTCAACATCAGCTATAAGGCACCAAAGGGTGACTGGACCGCCGGCATCTATGGGGAAAACGTCGCCAACGCCGTCTATGATCAAGGCCGTTTGCAGCAAACGGGTTTTGTCGGCATCGTGCGCAGCAATGATCGCAGCGAGTTCGGTGTGCGGCTAACCAAGAAGCTTGGCTCGCTCGCTCCTTAAGTTCGGCATGCATTTGGGGTTCGGGGCTGCCGCCTCGAACCCCTTTTTTGTTTGAGGCTTTCCCCATGACGGCGAATATCTCCTTGCTGGATCGCCACAAAAGCGTGCTGCCGCGCTGGATGGCCCTCTATTATGATGAGCCGATCCAGCTGGCGCGCGGTGAGGGCCGCACGGTATGGGACGGCGAGGGCCGGCAATATCTTGATTTTTTCGGCGGCATCCTCACCACCATGACGGGCTATGGCGTGCCGGAGGTGATCGAGGCGATCCGCGATCAAGCCGGCAAGATGCTGCACTCCTCCACGCTCTATCTCATCGAATCGCAGATCGAGCTCGCCGAAAAACTGGCGGAGCGCTCTGGCATTCCCAATGCCAAGGTGTTTTTCACCAATTCCGGCAGTGAGGCCAATGATGCGGCCTTGATGCTGGCCACCTGCTATCGGCGCTCCAACCAGGTTTTGGCCATGCGCCATTCCTATCACGGGCGCTCTTTCGCCACCGTGCCGGTGACGGGCAATGCCAGCTGGGCCACCACCCAGCTATCGCCCTTCCGCACCCATTATGTGCATGGCTCTTACCGCTATCGCAGCCCGTTCAAGCATTTGGATGACGCGGCCTATACGCGGGCCTGCGTGGACGATCTGGTCAATATCCTGGATACGGCCGTGGCCGGCGATTTGGCCTGCATGATCGCCGAGCCGATCCTGGGCGTTGGCGGTTTTGCCCATGGGCCCGATGGCCTGATGGGGGCCCTGCACCAGGAATTGGCCAAGCGCGGCGGCTTGTTCATCTCCGATGAAGTGCAAACCGGCTGGGGCCGCACGGGGGAGCATTTCTGGGGCTATCAGGCTCATGGCTTCACCCCCGATTTGATCACCTTCGCCAAGGGCCTGGGCAATGGCTTGGCGTTGGGCGGGGTGATCGGCCGGGGGGAGGTGATGGATTGCTTCACGGCCAGTTCCATTTCCACTTTCGGCGGCAATCCCCTGGCCATGCGCGGGGCGCTGGCCAATCTGGCCTATCTCGAGGCGCAGGATTTGCAGGGGAATGCCAGGGCCATGGGGGCCTTGTTGCGCGCGGGCCTGGCCGATATGCAGCGGGCCAATCCCGCGATCGGTGATGTGCGCGGCAAAGGCCTGATGATCGGCATCGAATTGATCCATTCTGGCGATGGCCAGCCTGACAAGGCGCGTGCCCGCGCGGTGCTGGAGGCGGCCAAGGCGCGCGGCCTGCTGATCGGCATGGGCGGTGCCTATGGCAATTGCATCCGGCTGGCCCCGCCCATGTCGGTGACGGGGGCCGAATGCCGCGAGGCGCTGGCCATCCTCAGTGCCTGCTTTGACCAAAAGGCCTGATGCGCCCGCGCGCCGGCTTTGCTAAGCTGGCAAGGTGTATTGAGGTGCGATCGCCATGAGCCAAGCCATCTATCCCGTGCCCGAAAGCTGGCGCGCCCGGGCTCGCATCAACCGCGAAAGCTATGCGGCGAAATATGCCCAATCCCTGGCCGATCCCGACGGCTTTTGGCGCGAAGAGGCCAAGCGTCTGGATTGGATCCGCCCGTTCACCAAAGTGAAAAACACCTCCTTCCGGGAGGAAGATTTCCGGGTGCAATGGTTTGAAGATGGAATGCTCAATGTCAGCGCCAATTGCCTGGATCGCCATCTGGAAAAACGCGGCGATGCGCTCGCGATTCTCTGGGAAGGGGATGATCCCAGCGAAACGCGCACGCTGACTTACCGGCAATTGCACGCCGAAGTCTGCCGGCTGGCCAATGTGCTGAAAGCGCAGGGCGTGCGCCGCGGGGACCGCGTCACCCTCTATTTGCCGATGATCCCCGAGGCGGCGATGGCCATGCTCGCCTGCGCGCGCATCGGGGCGATCCATTCCGTGGTCTTTGCCGGCTTCTCGCCGGAAAGCCTCGCCAACCGCATCCGCGATTGCGATTCCAATTTGGTGATCACCGCCGATGAGGGCCTGCGCGGCGGAAAACGTGTGCCGCTGAAGGCCAATGTCGATGCAGCCTTGGCCCATTGCCCCAGCGTGGCCCGCGTGCTGGTGGTGCGCCGCACCGGGGCCGATGTGCCGATGCACCCAGGGCGCGATGTGTGGCTGCAGGCGGCCTGCGAGGCGGCCAGCGCCGATTGCCCCGCCGAGCCCATGGGCGCGGAAGATCCCCTGTTCATCCTCTATACCTCCGGCAGCACCGGCAAGCCCAAGGGGGTTTTGCACACGAGCGGCGGCTATCTCGTTTGGGCGGCGATGACGCATGAATACGTCTTCGATTACCGGCCTGGGGAGATTTATTGGTGCGCCGCCGATATCGGCTGGGTGACCGGGCATACTTATGTCGTTTACGGCCCGCTGGCCAATGGCGCGACCAGCGTGATGTTCGAGGGAATGCCCTCTTATCCCGATTTCAGCCGCTTCTGGCAGATCATCGATCGTTACCGCGTCAACATCTTTTATACAGCCCCGACGGCCCTGCGCGCCTTGATGCGCGAGGGGGATGGCTTTGTGCAGGCAACATCTCGGGCTTCTCTCCATCTTTTGGGCACAGTGGGTGAGCCCATCAATCCGCAAGCCTGGCTTTGGTATCACCGGGTGGTCGGGGAAGGCCGCTGCCCGATTGTCGATACCTATTGGCAAACCGAGACCGGCGGCGCGATGCTCAGCCCCCTACCCGGGGCCATGGCGTTGAAGCCCGGCTCCGCCACGCGGCCGATGTTCGGCGTCAAGCCTGTCCTGGTGGACGGCGAGGGGCGCGAATTGCACGGCGCGGCGCAAGGCAATCTCTGCCTGGCCGATAGCTGGCCGGGGCAAATGCGCAGCGTGTGGAACGATCACGCGCGCTTTTTCCAAACCTATTTCACGACCTATCCAGGTAAATACTTCACCGGCGACGGGGCAAAGCGCGATGAGGATGGCGATTACTGGATCACCGGGCGGGTAGACGATGTCATCAATGTCTCCGGGCATCGTCTCGGCACCGCGGAGATCGAAAGCGCGCTGGTCGCGCATCCCGATGTGGCGGAGGCGGCGGTGGTGGGCATGACGCATGCCGTCAAGGGGCAAGGCATCTACGCCTTCGTCACGCTCAATGCCGGCACCGAAGCGCATCAGGGCCTGAAAGCCGCACTGGCCGCCTGGGTACGGCGCGAAATCGGGGCCATCGCCACGCCCGATGCGCTACAGTTTGCGCCGGCTTTACCCAAAACCCGCAGCGGCAAGATCATGCGGCGGATACTGCGCAAGATCGCCGAGGGCGAAATCGCCGATCTGGGTGACATCTCCACCCTCGCCGACCCCGGAATCGTTCAGGATTTGGTCGCCAACCGCGTTACGGGCTAAAGCTCACGCGGCCGCGGCCGCATCCGCCGATAGCTTCAGCAGCGCGCGCACACGCGCCACCAGCACGGGGAAAGAAAAGGGCTTGGCCACGTGATCATTGGCCCCCTGATCGAGACATTGGATGATCAACGGATCATCATCGCGCGCCGTCACGATAATCACCGGCAATTCCAGCTTGCTCCAGCGGGCGCGGATATGACGCAACGTTTCCAGCCCGTCCATGCCCGGCATTTGATAATCCAGCAAGATCGCAGCGTATTTGGTGGTTTCCAGCAAAGCCAAGCAGCGTTCGCCGCTCTCGGCCTCATCGACCTCGAAGTGCGCAACCATCAAACGGCGCTGCAAAATGGCGCGATTGTCCTCGATATCATCGACAACCAGCACGCGCGGCCACACTTCGGCGTTATCACTCGCCAGCAAATTCCCGCCTGTGTTCGACACGGCTTACCCTCGCACTCTTCTGAGTAGGAAAGCGCTGATAGCATTTTTCTTTGAATATGCCGTTAACCGGGCCTATTCGCGGCCGTGCCGGAGTTTTTCAGCAGCCTGCTGGATGGTGCGGCCGAGAGGACTCGAACCTCCACGGTGTTACCCACTAGCACCTCAAGCTAGCGCGTCTACCAGTTCCGCCACGGCCGCATTGGTATGAGCGCGGCTGGGTATCAGCATTGCGGCCGGCAAACAAGAGCCTTGCGCGCCTGAAAAACGACCTCCCCCAGGCACGGTTAGCCCACAGGCTGTTCAGGCTTGATCAAGAGGGATATTCTGGGCACTTGCTTGGCCTTAGGGTGCGGCGCAGGCTGCGGCGCGAATGAGGATCTGCTCATGGACCGAGTTTTTTCCACGCTGGTGATGGCCTTGGCGCTAAGCGCCGGGGTGAGCGAGGCCAAGACCTACAAGATCAAAGCGGGCATCAAGGCGATCCCGGCGCTCACCGTGGCGTTTGAGCAGGCCAAGCCCAAAGATCGGATCCGCATCGGCCGCGGCGTCTATGACCTGCCGCAGGGATTGACCCTGGCCGCCTCCAATGTGAGGGTCAGCGGTGCGGGCGTGGCCCAAACGGTTTTGCGCTTCGTTAACCAGACGGATGGGCAGCCCGGCATCCGCTTGACCGGCTCACAGGTGCGCTTGCGCGGCTTTGTGGTTGAAGACGCGGTAAATGGTGCCATCCTGGCGGAGGATGGCGATGGTTATGCCTTCACCAATATCGAGGCGCGCTTTACAGCCCTCTCTTTGCTGGTCACCGCCGATGGCGTGGCCCTCACCCGCGCGCGCAACATCTTGCTGGATGGGGTGAATGTGGTGGGTGCGGTCGATGCTGGCATCATGCTATCGCAATGCGAAAACGCGGTGATCCGCGCCAGCAAAGCCCAGGGCAATGGCGTCGGCTTGGTTTTGGAAAACACCCGCCAGGTGGATGTTTACGATAACGCCTTTACCAATAATGGTGTCGGGTTTGCAGCGATCCAAATGCCGCAACTGCCAGGCGATACTGGCGTGGTGCGGGTGTTTCGCAATCAGATCGAAAGCAATGATCTGCGCACGCGCGCCTCGTCTTTGCTGGGCACTGGGGTCCCGCCTTCGGTTGGCTTGCTGGTTTTGGCCGCCCACGACATGCACATTTACCAAAACTCGATTGGCGAGCATGGCGGGGCCAATATGGTCTTGCTGTCCAGCGGAGGCGCGACGCTGGAGCCAGATCAGATCCCGGTGACGCACAATGTGGTGGCACGGGAAAACGTGTTTGGCCGCTCCGGCTATGCAGCCCAAGGCACGTTCGCAACCCTGCAGCAGCGCGGCTTCACCATCGGCGATATCATGTGGGACGGCGTGGAAAGCTATGGCAAGGGCGCTGGCCTGCGCACTTTGCCCGTGCGAATTGAATTCACCAGCAATGCCAAGCTGGGCGGCGGGGCCATCACCTTCACCAATCTTGGCATCAAAAACGCGGGCGGCAGTCTTGAGGGTGCCAAGCCCAGTCAAACCCTGCCGCCCGGCGGTGCCACACCCGAGCCAGCCCCGGTGATCCTGCCGGATTTTTGAGGTCCTTCATGCCCTTGCATACCCCGCTCTGCGATCTGCTCAAGATCGAGCACCCGATCATGCTGGCGGGCATGGGCGGCGTTGCCTATGCGCCTTTGGTCGCGGCCGTGTCAGAGGCTGGTGGCTACGGGGTGCTGGGCATGGCCGGCACTGCGCCCGATTTCATCGCCGAGCAGATGCGCGAGGTGCGCCGGCGCACCGACAAGCCCTTCGGCGTCGACCTGCTGGCAGCCACGCCGCAGCTCTTGCCCGCGGCGGTGGAGGTGATCATCGCCGGAGGGGCCAGCAGTTTTGTGGCCGGCTTGGGCGTGCCGCTGGAGATCATCGCGCGCCTCAAAGGCGCTGGTTTGAAGGTGATGGTGGTGTGCGGCAGCGTGCGCCACGGCGTGAAGGCGCAAGAAGCCGGCTGTGACGGCGTGATCTGCCAAGGCGGCGAGGGCGGGGGCCATACGGGCCTGGTCGGCACCATGCCGCTGGTGGCGCAGGCGGTGGCGGCACTCGATATCCCGGTGATCGCGGCCGGCGGCATTTATGACGGGCGGGGCTTGGCGGCGGCCTTGGCACTCGGCGCGCATGGCGTGTGGCTGGGCACCCGCTTCATCGCCACACCGGAGGCCCATGCCGGCCAGCTTTATCGCGAAGCCATCCTTGCCGCGCGCGATGAGGATACGGTGCGCACCCGCTGCTATACCGGCAAGCCGCTGCGCGCGCTAAAAAACGCCTATATCGATGATTGGGAGGGGCGCCCGAATGACATCCAGCCATTCCCGATGCAGGCCATGCTTTCCGTGCAGGCCAACGCCATGGGCGGCCTGATTGGGCAAACCGAGGGGCTGGACCCGGCGCGCTCTTGCTTTGCCATGGGTCAATCGGCCGGCGGGGTCGATGCCATTCTGCCCGCGGGTGAAATCGTGCGCACCATCGTCGCACAGGCGCAGGCCGTC
>JAKFWI010000026.1 GCA_021731965.1 Hyphomonadaceae bacterium
CCCGCTGGTGGCGCGCGAGGGCGGGGTGCTGATCCGCGCCGGCCACACCGAGGCATCGGTCGATATCTCGCGCCTGGCGGGGCTTTTGCCGGCGGCGGTGATTTGCGAGATCATGAATGATGATGGCTCGATGGCGCGTTTGCCCGATTTGATCAGCTTTGCACAATTGCACGGCCTGAAAATCGGCACGATCGCCGATTTGATTGCTTTTCGCCACGCGGCGGATCATTTGGTCGAGCGGGTGGTGGAAACGCAATTGACCAATCGTCATGGCAGCTTCCGCTTGGCAGTGTTTCGTAATGTGCTGGACGGCGTTGAGCACGTCGCCCTCTGGCGGGGCGAGATCCAGCGCGCCCAGCCCACTTTGGTGCGCATGCATAGGGTGGATTTCGCCAGCGATCTGCTTGGCGCCCAAAGCGGGCGCGGCAATCTGGTGGATGCGGCCTTGGCGGCGATCGCGGCGGAGCCGGCGGGCGGGGTGCTGGTTTTGGTGCACGATGGTGCGCCGGGCGGGCTGGCTAGGCGCTTTTCCGGGGAGCCGCCAGAGCAGGGCCTGGCCGAGCGCATGTTGCGCGAATACGGGGCGGGCGCGCAAATCCTGCGCGATTTGGGCGTTGGCGTGATGACACTGCTCTCCAACAGCGCGCCGCAGAAGATCATCGGGCTGGAGGGCTATGGCTTGTCGGTGGCGGGCTGGCGGGCTTTGCCGCAAGGGAATGCGTAATGCGTCAAGCCGCGGAATTTGCGCAGATCAAGCTGCCGGGCGCGCGGGTCGCGCTCGTTGCCGCGCCTTTCTATAAAGACATCGTGGAGGACTTGCTGCGCGGCGCGCGCGCGGCGCTGGCCAGCGCGGGCGCGCAGGAAACGGTGTTTCAGGTGCCGGGCGCGCTGGAGCTGCCTTTGGCCATCGCCACGCTGGAAGAACAGCGCGGCGCGCACTTTAGCTCATTCGATGGCTATGTGGCGCTGGGCTGCGTGATCCGCGGCGAGACCAGCCATTATGACACCGTGTGCAACCAGAGTGCCGCTGGGCTCATGCAACTTGGCTTGAGGGGGCGTTTTGGCATCGCCAACGCCATTTTGACGGTGGAGACCATTGAACAGGCGCGCGAGCGCGCTGATCCTGACGGCCAGAACAAAGGCGGTGAAGCGGCCCGCGCCTGCTTGGCCTTGATTGCGCTACGCACCGTTTTGGCCGTGCCATGAGCGGCGGGAGCGAAAGCGCACGTGCGCGGCGGGCAGCGCGCCTGGCCGCCGTGCAGGCCCTCTATCAGATGGAATTGGCCGGCTCCACGCCAGCCGGCGCGGTGCAGGACGTGCTGGCCGGGCATTTGCCGCGCCATCAGGAAGATAATTTTGACGGCGAAGTCGATGTGACGTTGTTCACCCAAATCGTCGAGCTGGCGGTGGAGCGCCAAGATGAGGTGGACACCATGATCGCCAAGCGGTTGGCCAGCGGCTGGCGGCTGGAGCGGATCGATGCGGTGGCCCGTGCCGCTTTGCGCGCCGGGGTGCTGGAGCTGTGGGCCCGCCAGGACATCCCCGTGGCCGTCACGATTGGGGAGTATGTGGAAATCTCCAAGAGTTTCTTTTCTGGGCCCGAGCCCAGTTTTATCAACGCCACGCTCGACGCGGTGGCCCGCGCGCTGCGCCCGCCCGCACCGCGATGAGCGCCGACGAGTTCTCGATCATCCAAACCCTGCTTGCGCCGCTGGCCAGCACCGTGGCGGCGCGCGGTTTGCGCGATGATGCGGCGCTGGTGGAGTTCGCTGGCCCTGTGGTGGTAACCACCGATGCGCTGGTGGAAGGCGTGCACTTTCTGCCTGGCGATCCGATCCATACCGTGGCGCAGAAGGCGCTGCGGGTGAATCTCTCGGATCTGGCGGCCAAGGCGGCCCGCCCTGTGGGCTATCTGCTGACCTTGTTTTGGCCGCGGGCGCGCCCAGCGGCGCAGATCGCAGAGTTCGCGCAGGGGTTGGCGCAGGATCAAGCAATTTTTGGCTGCGCCTTGCTGGGCGGGGATACGGTGTCCACTCCGGGTCCCTTGAGCATCAGCATCACCATGTTTGGTGCATTGGTAGGCGTGCGCGCACCGGATCGGCGCGAGGCGAAGGTTGGGCAAGATGTGTGGGTTAGCGGCGTGATCGGCGATGGCTGGCTTGGGCTCCAGGCCGCCCTGCGCGGCGATGCCTCCCACCCCGCGCTGGCGCATTACCGGCGACCGCAGCCGCGTATGGAGCTTGCCGCGTGCTTGGCAGCGCGCGCCGGGGCAGCCATGGACGTGTCCGATGGCCTGCTGGCGGATAGCACTAAGCTGGCCTCCGCCTCAGATTTGGCGATCGAGATCGACCTGCCAAGCCTTCCGCATTCGCCGGCGGGGCTGGCCTATATCGCGGCGGCGAGCGATCCGATCGCCGCGCGGTTGCAGCTTGCGGCGGGGGGAGATGACTTTGAAATCCTGTTTAGCGCTGACCCTGCCCAGCGGGACGCGCTAGCGCAGCAAAGCCTTGATCTTGGCCTGGCGCTGACACGGATCGGCTCTTTGCGCACTGGTTCTGGCCTTTTGGCGTTCGATGCCCAGGGCCAATCGGTGGCGCTAGGCACCTTGGGCTTTGCGCATGCGTTGGGCTGCTAACACACCGGAAAGGGGTTTTGGCTAATGTCCTACCATGCGCACGCTTTTGCTGTTTTTCGTCTCGTTATTCTTGTTCGCCGCTCCCCTGGCCCCGGCCCATGCCTCTGGGGCCAAACCCAAGGCCGAAGCCGATAGCAACCGCATCATTGATATCCAATCGGTGCCGGCCCCGGTTTTCAAAGATGGCAAGCTGCTCAATTACATTTTTTTGACGGTGAAGCTGGAGATGGCCAAGGGGCAAAATGTGCTAAACGATCGCGAGCGGGTGCATTTCGTGCGCGACGCTTTGGTGCGCAATCTCCACAAAACCTCCATTGGCAAAGCCGATAGGATCGATGAGGTCGATGAGGCTGTGGCCATCAAGGTGGTTCTCGCCAGCGCAGCGCAGATATTCGGTGATAAGGCGGTAACGGCCGTCACCATTGTTTCGGCGGAGCCTTTGCGCCAGCGGCCCAGCGGCCGCTAATCACGGTTTCGACGTAATCGGCGTTGCGCTGCCGGAACAGCTCTGCTTAGTGTCCGGCAGAATCGTAAATGAGGCAGATGTCTGGGTGCTGGGGTGCCCAGGGATCTGGCTGTTGCGTGATGGGATAATGCATGAGCGAACACCTTACCACATTATATCTGGTCGTCTTTTCGGGCTTGATCGCGGGCCTGTTCGGCTGGGTGACCAGTCAGGATATTCAAAAGGCCAGCGCCGGCTCAGATCGCATGAAGGAGATCGCAGCCGCCATTCAAGAAGGGGCTTCAGCGTATCTGCGTCGCCAATACACCACAATTACCTGGGTCGGTGTGGTGGTTGCCATCCTTGTTGCGGTGCTCCTTGGCTTGGAAGTGGCAGGCGGCTTTATCCTCGGGGCGGTGCTTTCTGGCCTGGCGGGCTTTATCGGCATGAATGTCTCGGTGCAGGCCAATGTCCGCACGGCGGAGGCCTCCAAGTCGGGCTTGGCAGCCGGGCTGAGCATGGCTTTTCGGGCTGGTGCCGTAACCGGCATGCTGGTCGCGGGGTTCGCGCTGTTGGGCGTTACCGTCTATTTCCTGTTTCTTACCCAAGTGCTGGGTCACACGGTGGCCGATCGCGAAGTGGTGGATTCGCTGGTGGCATTGGGCTTTGGAGCTTCGCTCATCTCCATCTTCGCGCGGCTGGGCGGCGGTATTTTCACCAAAGGCGCTGACGTGGGCGGCGATCTGGTGGGCAAGGTCGAGGCCGGCATCCCGGAGGATGATCCGCGCAACCCCGCCACCATCGCGGACAATGTTGGCGATAATGTTGGCGATTGCGCCGGCATGGCCGCCGATCTGTTTGAAACCTATGCCGTGACCACCGTGGCTACCATGGTGCTGGCCTCCATTCTATTCCGGGGCACCGATGCGGCGGCGGCCATGATGGTGCTGCCCTTGGCGATCGGTGGCACGGCCATCTTGGCGTCCATTTTTGGCACGAGGTTCGTCAGGCTTGGGTCATCCAAGAATGTTATGGGGGCCTTGTATAAGGGCCTCATTGCCACCGGCGTGTTTGGCTTTGTGGGCATTGCCGCAGCCATTTATGTGGTGAACAAGGGCTTTGGCCTGATCGCGCCGGAAGTGGCCCAGTACGCGACCGTTACGGGCCTTGATCTGCTTTGGTGTGGGTTGGTTGGCCTCGGCGTCACCGCCGCGATCGTCTGGATCACGGAATATTATACGGGTACGGGCTTTCGCCCGGTGCGCAGCGTGGCAGCCGCCTCGCAGAGCGGCCACGGCACCAATGTGATCCAAGGCCTTGCGGTTTCGCTGGAATCGACCGCTTTGCCCGCTTTGGTGATCATTGCGGGCATCATCTTGGCGTTTAACCTTGCGGGCCTTTTTGGCATCGCCGTGGCGGTAACCAGCATGATCGCGATCGCCGGCATGATCGTGGCGCTGGATGCCTTCGGTCCGGTCACCGACAATGCGGGCGGGATCGCCGAAATGGCTGAGCTGCCCGCCGATGTGCGCGTGACCACCGATGCGCTGGATGCCGTTGGCAATACGACGAAGGCCGTGACCAAGGGCTATGCCATTGGCTCAGCGGGCCTGGGCGCATTGGTGCTGTTTGCCTGTTATTTCGAGGATCTAAAATACTACTCGCAAAACGCGGCGCAATTCCCGTTCTTCTTGAATACCACGCCAGATTTCGCGCTCAACAATCCCTTCGTGATTGTGGGGCTGTTGTTTGGCGGATTGCTGCCCTTCTTGTTTGGCGGCATGAGCATGACGGCTGTGGGTCGCGCCGCGCAAGCGGTGGTGGAAGAGGTGCGCCGCCAATTTCGGGAAATCCCCGGTATTATGGATCGAACGGCCAAGCCCGACTACGGCCGCGCCGTGGATATTCTCACCAAGGCGGCCATCCGCGAAATGGTGGTTCCGTCTTTGCTGCCGGTCTTATCCCCCGTCGTGCTGTTTTTGGTGATCTGGTTGGTCGCGGACAAAAGCAACGCCCTGGCCTCGCTCGGTGCGATGCTGGTTGGAGTGATTTTGACCGGGCTGTTTGTGGCCATCTCCATGACGTCCGGGGGCGGGGCGTGGGATAATGCCAAGAAATACATCGAGGAAGGCAATTACGGGGGCAAGGGTTCGCCCGCGCACAAGGCTGCCATTACGGGCGATACGGTCGGGGATCCCTATAAGGATACCTCGGGCCCGGCCGTGAATCCGATGATCAAGATCACCAACATCGTCGCTTTGCTACTGCTGGCGGCGCTGGCACACCTATCCAGCTAAACGCAAAAAGGCCCGCGAAGGAAAATCCTCTGCGGGCCTCTTTCTCTCGAAAAACCGTACTTCCTAGGGGCGCCGACCTGGCACGTTTTCCTCGGAATTGGGC
Organism: Hyphomonadaceae bacterium; assembly: GCA_021731965.1. Classification (GTDB taxonomy): domain Bacteria; phylum Pseudomonadota; class Alphaproteobacteria; order Caulobacterales; family Aquidulcibacteraceae. The sequence continues at coordinate 5,481 of JAKFWI010000026.1, forward strand.
AAAGCGATTGGCGCATTGCCAATGCTGCCAAACAATTGTTCGAAGAAGCCAAGTTCGCGCCCACGCGTTGGCGTCTCCTTGCCGTTATAGGCGATAACCCTGCCGCGTTCGAGGCCATAGGTATCGACCGCCGCGACCACATCATCGGCACCAAAGCGCACCGCCACGATATCGCGCCGGGTGATGGCGGGCTTAAAGAACGCGTAGCCTTTGGTGGAGGTCGAGACGTAATACCAGCTTTGATCGTCAAACGCCCCGCGTGTTGAGGGCGAGCCCATGCGCGCCAGCACGGTGGATTTGGTATCGACGCCGGATTGGATCGGCTGATCCACGCTTAGCTGATCGGCCACATAGCCATGATCTTCCCGCACGGACGCGCAAGAGGCGGTGGCGGCAGCTGCCAGGACAGCAGCAATTCCAAAACGCAAGCTGGCCATTTCGACCACTCCACTGCAAACAAGTAAGACGATTCACGAGCCGTAAGCGTGGCCCACGCGCTTAGCAAGGGGAGAGCGCATTCATGGCCTTTTTTGGGCTGATCGGTCGCGGAAGGCGCCTGCAAACGCGAAAGGCGCAGGCCTGGTGCGATACCATCACCCGCGTGGCGCGCCAGCCGGGCTTTTATGGCGCGCAGGCGGTGCCCGATTCGCTGATGGGGCGCTTGGAGCTGATGACACTGCACGCGGCGCTGCTGTTGATTCGCCTGCGAGCAGAGCCGGATCAGGCGCTGGTCACCCAGCTGTTTGTCGATCGCTTGTTTAAAAGCTTTGACGAAGGCCTGCGCGAGGCGGGCGTCGGGGATTTGACCGTGCCCAAAAGCATGCGCCGCATCGCCGGGCGCTTTTATGGGCAGCTCAAAGCGATTGAAGCCGCGCTGGCACTTGGAGAAGTTGATGCGCTCGCAAAGGTGCTGCAGACACAGCTCGGAGCGGATTTGCCATACACTTTCGCGCAGCCGCTGGCACAGTATGCGCTCACGGCCCTCGAGCAGCTTAGCGCCCGCCCGATCGAGCAGGTTCACGAATTGGCCTGCTGGCCGCCTCCGCCGCTGCAACGGATCTAATCAATGCAAACGGGGGCTTTCGCTTTCCCGGCGGAGCGAAGTATGGTCACGCAGCCGCAGTCGCGCGGCGTAGCCGGGGCCAATTAATGTCAGAGATAATCCTTTCCATTGACGCCATGGGCGGCGACCACGCACCCATAAGCGTATTGGATGGGGCGCAATTGTTTTGCGCGCGCCGCCCCGCCGCGCGCCTGCGTCTGCACGGAGATGGTGCCCAAATCCGGGCCTTGCTGGAAAGCCGCCCTGCCGCCCGCGCGGGCTCCAGCGTTCACCCGGCTGAACGGGCCGTGGCCATGGATGCCAAACCCTCGCAGGCGCTGCGGCAAGGCAAAGGGACTGGCATGTGGAATATGCTGGTGGACGTCGAGGAGGGCCAAGCCCAAGCGGCCGTCTCGGCCGGCAATACCGGGGCGCTGATGGCGTTCGCGCGGCTGCGCTTGCGTACCATGGCCGGCGTGGATCGGCCGGCCTTGATCGCCAATTGGCCAACCTTGCAAGGCTTTACCTCGGTTTTGGATGCCGGTGCCAATCTTGAGGCCGATGCGACCCAGCTCGCGGCCTTCGCGATCATGGGCGAGGCTTTCCATCGCGCCCGCCATGGCGTGCAAAGACCGAGTGTGGCGCTGCTCAACATCGGCGCAGAAGAGCTCAAAGGGCATGAAGAAATCCGCGAAGCAGCCAGAGTTTTGCGGGCGTCCAATGTGGATATGGATTTTAGGGGCTTTATCGAAGGCGATGGCATCAGCCACGGCGTCGTCGACGTGGTGGTGACGGACGGCTTTACTGGGAATGTCGCGCTAAAGACCGCGGAAGGCCTCGCCAAGGTCATGGCTGGCTTTCTGCGCGCGGAATTCACCCGTGACGGCATGTCGAAGCTGCGCGCGCTGATCGCGCGGCCGGTGCTGCAGCGTTTTCGCGCCCGGGTCGATCCCCGTCAGGCCAACGGGGCGGTGTTTCTTGGCTTGAACGGCTTGGTGGTCAAAAGCCATGGCGGCACGGACGGGGAGGGCTTCGCTGCCGCACTCGAGGCGGCCGCTCGTCTGGCCGAGGCGCGCTTCATGACGGAGGTCGAAGCCAACCTCGCACGCTTTTCCAGGGCGCCCGCCGCCGCCGAGCCAGGTGCCGCTTGAGCGCGCGCCGCTCCGTTGTGTGCGGCGTTGGCGGCTATCTGCCGCAGCGTCGCCTCGGTAATCTTGAGCTAAGCCGGATGGTCGATACCAGCGACGCCTGGATCCAAGAGCGCACGGGCATCAAGGAGCGGCGCATCGCCGCGGAGGGGGAGCGCACCTCCGATCTCGCGCTGCACGCGGCACGCGCGGCGCTGAGTGCGGCCAAGCTCCCAGCGGAAAGCATCGATCTCATCGTGCTGGCCACCGCCACGCCAGATTTAACTTTTCCCGCTACCGCCACACGTGTGCAGGCGGGTTTAGGCATCGAAAGCGGGGCGGCGTTTGATATTCAGGCGGTATGTTCCGGGTTTATCTACGCTTTGGCCATGGCCGATAACATGCTTGTGCGCGGGCAGGCGCAAACCGCTTTGGTTATTGGTGCCGAAACCTTTTCGCGGATCCTGGATTGGACCGATCGCGGCACCTGCGTGCTGTTTGGAGATGGCGCGGGGGCGCTGGTGCTGCAGGCCCAGGAAAGTGCGCCTGGCGCGCCTGAACGGGGCGTGATGTCGACCTATCTGCGCAGCGATGGGCGCTTGCATGATCTGCTCTATGTCGATGGTGGCCCGTCCCAAACCCAAACCGTGGGCCATTTGCGCATGCAGGGCAATGCAGTGTTTCGCCAAGCGGTCAACCATATCTCCGATGCCATTCGCCAGGCCGCTGCCCGGGCCGAGATCGCGGTAGAGGAGATTGACTGGTTCGTACCGCACCAGGCCAATCAGCGCATTCTCGATGCGGTGGCCTCGCGCCTCGGCATTCCGCTGGAGCGGATGGTCTCGACTGTGGCTTTGCATGGCAACACCTCGGCGGCCTCTATTCCTCTGGCTTTGAACACGGCTGTCGAAGACGGGCGCATTCAGCCTGGTCAACTCGTGCTGATGGAGGCGCTGGGCGGCGGCATGACTTGGGGGGCTGCGCTGGCGCGTTGGTAATCGCGGCTCGCCGGCCACCACTTTGCTGACCGCGCGCTTTGAAGTACACTGGTCCGAATGAGGGATCCCGTGACCGAAACCACCATCACCCGTGTCGAGCTTGTTGAAGCTCTGCTGGCAAGCGCCGAGACCGGCCGCAGCAAACTGAGCCGCCAGGAATGCGCCCGTTTTTTAGAAGCGGCGCTGGAATCCATCTCGCAAACCCTAGCCGCCGGGGATGTCGTCAAGCTTTCGCGGTTTGGCAATTTCGTGGTGCGCGCCAAGCGCCAACGCGTCGGACGCAACCCAAAGACCGGCAAAGCGGTGGCGATCACCCCGCGACGCGTGGTCACCTTTCGTCCCTCACCCATGCTGCGCCAACAAGTTGGGGCCGCGCCGCGCGGGCAAAAGCGGCTCTGACCTCCACCAGCACGCTGTATCAAGATCAAGAGGACAAGCTGGGCCGCTGGATTCAAGCCGTGCGCTGGGGCAGGCAGGAGGCGATCGTGGCTTTGGGCCTCGTGCTGCGGCGGAAAGATTTTTGAGATATTCCCGCCAAAACGCGCGTGCGCCCCGAAACCGATGGCGGCGTTTGGCCGGCGCGCCGCTTGTGCCAGATCGTCGGCGCGATCAAAAAACCTATGAATTGGCGCAATTTGAAGAAAATGCGCTAACGCTTCACCAGCTCCACGCGGCGGTTTTTGGCCCGGCCGGCATCGTTATCATTGCTTGCAACGGGGGCCGCCTGGCCCGCCCCAAAGGCTGTGAGCCTGGAAGAAGGAATGCCTGCCTTGACGAGCGCGGCGACAACGGCACCGGCGCGCTGTTCGCTTAAGCGCAAATTGGCCTGATAATCGCCCGTGCTATCGGTATGGCCCGCAACAATGAGCGATAATTGGGCATTGGCTTTCATCAGCACCAGGACTTGATCAAGACCAGGCTTCGATTCCGGCTTCAGCACCGCATTGCCCGTATCGAAATAAATGCCATAAAGCGCGATGCGCCCACTCGCGCTGAGCGATTGGTTGATCTCCGCGGCGCTTGGCACGACGATTTTGCCGGTTTCCAGGCCGGCTGCCTCATAGGTCATCAGCGCCAGGCGCGGCCCGTAATCGCCGTTGGCGTATTCTGCGACATAGACGGCCGCGATCTGATCCACCCCATTTATGGTTTTGCGAAACACCCCGTAACGCGCGGCGCGAGAAAAGCCGGCGGCAAAGCCAAAGGGGCCAAGCAGCTCGGGGCCATAGGCCAGCCGAATCAGATAATTGGTATTGACCCCGCAAGCCTCCGCCTGGCAGGCAAACACCGAAGTAAAGCCGCCGGCCAGCAATTTTTGTTTGTAATTGCGATAAACTTCCAACGCGGAGCGGCCCTTCGGGGCCTGATAGGTGAGGCGCGTGCGCTTGCCTTCCACGCGGGTGAAATCCGCCGCGTCCCGCTCCGGGCTTTTGGGCTTGCGCGTCAAGAACGCCGCTTCATCGAAAGCGACCTGGTCAAAGGTGATGATCTCGCTGCCCTCATAGCGCCCGACCCAGGGCACATCCGCAGCGCCTCTTGGCTCTGCTGCGAAGGCACCTCCCGCCCCAAGCAGCACCGTCAGCGTCAGGAAAATCCGCTGCCAAAACCCCCAATGCCGCATGACTCCCTCCCATTCACCATGACCAAGCACGACTATTATAAACGCAAGCCTGCAAAGTGTCAGGCAGCGCATCCGGCCTATCGGTGACTGCCGCTTTATTCGATCACGACGATCCGATTGGGCAATTCGTTTGTGTCGTCGAGCCGGCGCGGGAAATGCACCGCCAGCAGTTTGCCGCAAAGGCCAATGGCCGCCTCGAACCCCTCGGCGGCCTGGCCGCGCTTGAGGCCGGCAGCCAGCACTTCTGTCGCCTCACCCCACGCCTCGGGGGCGGTTTTAGTGTGGATGCCCGTATCGGCGATGATCTCGATCTGACGATCCTGCTCCACCACGAAGATCAGCACACCGGTGCGATCGCGCGTCTGATGCAGGCCCCGCGCATGGAAATGTTGCAAGGCTGCGCGGTGGGCCCGCGCCCGCTTGACCGCCCGCGGCGTCAAGGCCTGGCGCACCACGGGCAAGCTGACAATCGCTAAAGCCGCGAAAAAGCACACCCCTTGGATCAGCACGTAGTGCGACAGCAATTGCCAGTCATAAGCGGTGGCCCCCGTGGCATGCGCCGCGCTCCAGGGCGTAAACGCCAGCAATTCCGCGCCGGCGATGAATGGCGCCAGCAGCAGCGCCAACAGGCTGGCCCAGAGCAACGGATTGGCGTCATCACCGCTCAGCTTACGCTCATAAACGCAATAAATCTCACCCGATGTGGCACTCTCGGCCTGCGCGATGGCGCGCTCGATCCGCTCTTGCT
>JAKFWI010000094.1 GCA_021731965.1 Hyphomonadaceae bacterium
GCCCATCTGCCCGGAATGGTCGCGGCCATCACGGCCTTGCCGGTTTTGGGTGTGCCGGTGCGCACCAAGGCCTTGGGCGGAATGGATAGCCTCCTCTCCATCGTGCAAATGCCCAAGGGCGTGCCGGTCGGCACCCTGGCCATCGGGCAGGCCGGGGCGATCAATGCCGCGCTGCTCGCCGCTTCCATCCTGGCGCTGCGCGATGGGGATTTACGGGGCCGCCTGGCGGCCTGGCGGGCGGCGCAAACGGCGGACACCCCGTGTTTTCCCCAAGCCACGGAAGCGCCCCAACCATGCTGATTGGGCCAGGGGGCCGGCTGGGCATCTTGGGCGGCGGCCAATTGGGGCGCATGCTGGCGCTGGCCGGCGCGCGCCTTGGCCTCGATGTGCATATCTTCAGCGATGGGGCAGATAGCCCGGCCGCGCGCGTGGCCGCGGGCCAAATCGTCGCGCCCTATACCGATGAGGCGGCCCTGTTGGCTTTCGCCAGCTGCGTGGAGTGTGTCACCTTCGAATTTGAAAATGTCCCGGCCCATTCCGCCCAGCTTCTGCGTGATGCCGGGATGTGCATCCGCCCCAATCCGCTTTGCCTCGCCGCCTCCCAGGACCGGCTAGAGGAAAAGCGCTTCTTGAACGCCTTGGGCATTCCCACCGCCCCCTTCGCGCCGGTGGATGGCCCAGGCGATCTGGCCGAGGCGCTGGCAGAGATCGGCCTGCCGGCCATCCTCAAAACCCGCCGCCTGGGCTATGACGGCAAGGGCCAGGCCCGCATCGCTGCGCCCGCCGATGCCGAAGCTGCTTTGGCCAGCCTCCATGGGGCGAAGGCCATCCTAGAGGGCCATGTGCCCTTCCTGCGCGAGGTTTCGCTGATCGCTGCGCGCGGGGCCGATGGCGGGTTTGCCGCCTATGATCTCAGCGAAAACACCCATGAGAACGGGGTTTTGGTCAAAAGCGTGTGCCCTGCCGCATCACCCCCCGAGGTGCAAGCCCGTGCCGGCATCTATGCGCGGCGCCTCGCCGAGGATTTGGATTATGTCGGTGTGTTCGCCATCGAGTTTTTCGAACTGGCCGATGGCCGCCTCCTGGCCAATGAATGGGCCCCGCGCGTGCATAATTCCGGCCATTGGACGGCCGATGCCTGCCGCACCGGCCAGTTTGAGCAGCATGTGCGCGCCGTGTGCGGCTGGCCGCTTGGTGATCCAGTCCGCCTCCGCGACGCGAAAATGCATAATCTACTTGGGTCAGACGCTGCGGCTTGGGCGTCTTGGGCAGGCCAGCCAGACGCCCGCCTCTGGCTTTATGGAAAGCGCGAGGCGCGCGCTGGGCGCAAAATGGGCCATGTCACGGTGCTTGGTGCCGATCCTCAGCTCACCGCGAAATCTGCTGAGTGAGCGTAGCTCCTGTTGCCTGCTGGTCAGGTTGGGCCGCCGGCTGGGCTTCAAGGGCGAAATGCACGTCAAGGAAATCCAGCGTATTGGCCCAATCCTCCCGCGTCACACCATGCAGACCGGGGCGGATATAGAGGGTCATATTGGCTCCAAAATCCGGGTCTTCGAGGCTTTTTTGCTGCAACCCGCGCGCGCCGAACAAAGCATAGACCGGCTCGGCACCCTGGGCGGCCCGCAGCGCCCCTTTGGGGTCGGACCAGCCATCGCGCCGCGCAGCACTGAGCAGAACAGGCCTGGGCGCGATCAAGGCCAGCAATTGGTGCTGATCCACGGGCAGGTCTTGTTCGCGCTCTCCATACGCGGCAAAGGCCGGTGAAAACCAGTGGGGGAAGGCTTTCGTCATCTGGGCCACGGTTTCGCCCCCGCGTGAGCGGCTGAGCGTCGCCCCGCCGGTTCCGGACTGCAGCGCCAGCACCAGATCGATATTGGGGTCGACACTGGCGGCCAAGAGCGCTGCCTTGCCATTGCGGCTATGCCCCCACACCGCTTGCCGGGCCGGATCGAGGCGCGCATCGCCAGATAAAGCATCGATCACCCGCGAATAGGCCCAGGCCCACGCAGCGATCGCCCCCGGACGGGTCGGGGCATCGCGCTCCAAGCCGGAAATCTCCACCAAATCCGCGAGGCCAGCACCCGCGGCGTCAGCCACCACTTCGCCGGGATGGAACATGGCCACCGCATAGCCGCGCCGCAGCACCTCCGCGAAGGGAGGATTGAAAATGTGCGCGCCGAATATGCTCTGAATGACCGGTCGCATGCGGGCATTGTTGCAATCGCCGGGGGTTTGCGCCTCGGTCGCGGCAATGCCAACCGCGCCCTTGAAGGCCGCGCTATTGCCACAGAAGGTTTCCATGACGATCACGGGAAAGGGGCCCTTCCCATTGGGCAAAACCAGTGCCAGGTGCAGCCGTACCGGCTTGTCGCCGGCCTGGGTCTCCAGCGTCCATTCCTCCAGCCGGCCAAGGCCGGCCAGGCCAGCAAAGTCGATGTCATGCTTATCGGTAATCACCACGGGCGCCGGCACCGGCAGCGCGCCATAGACATTGGCCGCAAAGGCGGCCCGCAGCAGCGGCGCCCGGCGCGCGCTCCAGTCCGCAGCACTGGTGATGGCGCGATCGTCCCCGAAGGCGGCCAAAACGGCGGGCGTTGCCTGCGCCTGCGTCAAGGGCCCTTCCACGCGCGGCAGCTTGATCAAGAAGGCGACAAGGATCGCACCAAACAGCAAGCCGATCAGTGCCAGCAATACCCAAACAACGCGCATCATCATCTCTATGTTCCGCTTGGAATTCGCCCCATCAGGGCGTGAAGGTGATGGATTTTACTGCAATGAAATCTTCCATGCCATAGCGCGATCCCTCCCGCCCATAGCCGGATTGCTTCATTCCCCCAAAAGGATTGAGCGCCGAAGACGTGATGCCGGTGTTGATGCCAATCACGCCGGCTTCAAGGGCGCTGGCCATGCGCCATTGGCGGGCCCCGTTTTCCGTGAACACGTAAGCGGCCAGCCCATAAGGCGTGGCATTGGCGGCCTCGATCACCTGCGCCTCATCCGCAAAGCGAAACACCGGCGCATAAGGGCCAAAGGTTTCTTCCTCGCGGAACAGGCGATCATCGCCCCCGGCCGTCACAGTGGGCTGAAAAAACCGCCCTGAGGCGTCGCTGCGCGCCCCGCCGGTGACCAGCTGCGCACCGCTGGCGCGGGCCTGGGCCACATGCGCCTCGACCTTGAGTAGCCCCGCTTGGGAGATCAGAGGCCCAATTTGTACTCCGGGCTCAAAAGGCGCCCCGACCTTCAACGCGCCAACCTCTTGGGCGAAGCGCGCCACAAACCGTTCGAAAATCCCGGCCTGGGCATAAATGCGATTGGGGCAAACGCAGGTTTGGCCGGCATTGCGAAACTTGGCCGCGATGGCACCGGCCACCGCCTTTTCCAAATCGGCATCATCGAACACGATCAGGGGCGCAGCCCCGCCCAGCTCCAACGACACCCGTTGCAGCCCGCCGGCTGCTGCCTGCGCCAAAGCGCGCCCCACGGCTGTGGAGCCGGTAAAGCTGATCTTGCGCACCAGTGGCGAGGCAGTCAGCGCCGCGCCGATCATGGCACTATCCCCGGTGAGGATGTGCAGCGCGCCAGGCGGCAGCCCCGCTTCCAGTGCCAAGGCCGCCAGCGCCAGCGCGGTGAATGGTGTTTGCGGCGCGGGCTTCAGAACGATGGTGCAGCCGGCAGCCAATGCCGGGGCAGCCTTGCGGGTGATCATCGCTGCCGGAAAATTCCAGGGCGTGATCGCCCCAACGACTCCAACCGCCTCTTTCAGGGTGATGATGCGCTCCCCGGCCCGACTGGTGGCGATAACATCGCCATCCAGGCGCAGGGCTTCCTGGGCGAACCAGTGAACGAAGCTGGCGGCGTAGCGGATCTCTCCGATGGCTTCGGCCAAGGGCTTGCCATTTTCCAGCGCCAGCAGCGCGCCCAGCGCTTCGGCCTGCGCCAAGATCAGATCATTCCATTGCTCCAGAATGGCGGAGCGCACGCTTGGCGGGGATTGCGCCCAGGGCCTCTGGGCCGCTTGCGCCGCATGAATCGCCTGCGCCACTTGGCTGGGAGCCAGATCCGGCACACTGCCCAGCACGCGCCCCGTGGCGGGCTCAGAAATCTCGAGGCGGCTTTGCGCCTGCACCCACGCGCCATTGATCAGGGCACCTTGACGGATCAACGCGCGGCCGGCGGCCTCCAATATCTCCGTCACACCACGCTCCTAACGGACAAGCGCATCGACAGCGCCGCTGGTCACCGAATGATAGCCTGGGCGGGCGGTGCCATAAATGCGCCGTGCCAGAGGCGGTCCCCACCCATCTTGCGCCATCAGCGCCGCATAAAGGGGCCGCACGAATTTGCGCCGCCCCTGGCTGATCAGGAAATGCTCTAGCGCCGGAAAGGCCGGCTCATAGCGCTGGGCGATCGCCACCTTGAACCAAGCAAATAGGATTTCGCTATTGCCGCGCTGCGAGAACTGGAAGGTGGTGTCAAGGTCCACCAATTGCTTTTTTGAGATCGTCTTGGGCAAGGTGTCCAAGAAACGCAGCCATTGCTGAGTGGCCCAGCCCTCGGTGTGCAGCTTGGCGGCCGGGTGCCCTGCAGCGAAGGCTCGGGCTTCTTGCGCGGCTTTGTCTAGCGCGTCGGAGGGGGGCGGCTCCCCGCCTGCAGGCACGCCCGGCTGGTAGGCCCAGGCGGCAAAATCAAAGGCTTGGTTGGCGAACAGGTTGGTCTGCACATCGGCCAAAAACCCCTCGGTGGTCATGGGCTGAAAGGCAAAACGATCGAAATAAGAGCGCAAATAGGCATCCCAACGCGCGCGGCCTACCGATTTCTCCATGGCCCGCAGAAAGGCCGCGCCCTTTTCATAGGCGATGTCGGTTAGGCCGTCATCGGGATCGCGGCCGGCGAGATCGATTTTCAAACGCGTATCAGGGGCTCCCTCTCCGCCGAGATCGGCGATTGTCTGGGCCAGATCCTGATAGCCGAGATTGGCCAGCATGGCGGCCTGGGCCGGGCCGAAGGTGGCCTCCATGATGCGGTTCTCGAAATAGGTGGTGAAGCCCTCATTGAGCCAAAAATCGCTCCAGGTCGCGTTCGTCACCAGATTGCCGGACCAGGAATGCGCCAATTCATGGGCCACCAGCGACACCAGGGATTTATCCCCAGCGATCACCGTGGGCGTGGCGAAGGTCAAACGCGGGTTTTCCATGCCGCCAAATGGGAAAGACGGCGGGAGCACCAGCACGTCATAGCGCCCCCATCGATAGGGGCCATACAGCGCCTCCGCGGCAGACATCATCCGCGGCAGGTCCGCAAACTCGGCGGCGGCGGCCTGCACCAAGCCAGGCTCGGCGTAGACGCCGGCGCGATCCCCGATCGGCATGAAAGCCAAATCGCCGATGGCCAAGGCGATCAGGTAAGGTGGCACCGGCCTAGGCATGACGAAGCGATAAGCCTTCTGGCCGGGCGCGGCGGGCTCCCCCTCCGGGCTGGAAAGCTGCTCCGCGCTCATGACCGCGCGCAATTCCTGCGGGATGGTGATGCGCGCCGAATAGGTTTGGCGAATGCCCGGGCTATCTTGCGTGGGAATCCAGGTGCGCGTCAGAATGGCTTGGCCCTGGCTGAACAGAAACGGATGCTGCTTGCCGAGGGTTTGCGCCGGAGAAAGCCATTGCAAGGCCAGGGAATCGGGGCGCGTCGCGTAATGGATCACGATGGAATCGCCCTGTGCCGGCAGCGCGATACGCAGCGGCTGGCCGAGGTTTTTCTCTGCCTCCCCCAGGGAGATATCCAGATTGTGGCCGGCCGCATCGGTGGCCCGAAAGGTATCGAGCCCTTTGACATCGAGAATGATTTCCGAAGCCCCGGCCACCGCCGCGAAGGTCAAGGTTGCGGTGCCGTGCAGGCGGCTCTCGGTGAAATCGGCGGTGAGATCCAGATCCACATGGGTCACCCGGGCCACATTCGGCAAGGCGAAGGAATGGATATCGCGCTCCAATGGGCTCAAGACGGCGGCGCGCGCCGGATTGGCCGGCTGGGATTTCAGCGAAGGCGTGCGCGCGGCGCAGGCCGCCAAGCCAAGCGCCAGCACCAGAACGAGCGCCGAAAGACGCACAAAGCGATTTTGAATATCCAGCATGGCCGATGGGTATCGCATTCTCTACCCTTTGGGCAATGGCGACGCGCGGGCCCGTGTGCCTTTGCTGGACGCCACCGGCGCGCCCGATAAGATCATCCCCATGAGCATCACCCCCACTGGCTTGGTCCCGCAGATCGGCGTTGGCATCGTTTGCTTACATGGGCCGGACGTGCTGCTCATCCGGCGCGCCAAGCCGCCCAAGCAGGGCGAATGGTCTTTGCCCGGCGGCCGGTTGGAATGGGGCGAGACCGTGCGCGCGGCCGCCTTGCGCGAGCTGCGGGAGGAAACCGGCGTCGAAGCCGAATTGCTGGGCCTGATCGATGTCGTGGACGGGCTGTTTCGCGATGGGCGAGGCGCGCTGCGGGATCATTACGTGCTCGTTGATTATGCGGCGCGCTGGCTTTCGGGCGAGCCGAAAGGCGCAAGCGACGCCCTGGAAGCGCGGTTTTTCCCCCTCGAAGCGATCGATGAATTGGGGTTGTGGGCTGAAACCGCGCGAGTGATCCGCGCGGGGGCACAGCAAGTGCTCTCCCCAATGGCACCAAACCCTTAGGCCCTAGACTAGCCAACCGAGCTAAGCTAAATTGGCTAACATCACCTCTTCCGAGAGAACACCGTGCGCCAGTTCACGATTCATCATGCCAAGTCTCAGTTATCCCGGCTGATCGAGGCCGCCATGACTGGAGAGGAGATTGTCATCGCCAAGGGTGACACACCAATGGTGCGCCTCGTGCCCATCGTGAAGGGCGGGTTTCGGATCGGAATGCTGGGCACCGCGCTTGGCCCTGGCCCGGATTTCCTTACTTCAGCAGCGGAAGATGACCTCACGGCGTGGGAAGGTGAACCTGGGCAGCCTGGCGCGGCCGGCTTGTGACCGCCATCTTGCTCGACACGCATGCATGGATCTGGAGCCTTTCCGCTGACAGCCGGCTGACGCCCTCGGCCCGCGCCGCCATCGCCGAAGCGGAACTGGTTTTGGTCAGCCCAATCAGTTTTTTCGAGATCGCCCAAAAGGTGCGCCTGGGCAAATGGCCGGAGATGCTTCCTTTCGTGGGGCGCTTGGGCGCGATTCTGTCAGAGCAGGGTGGCATCGCGGCCACCTTTTCGCCCGAGATTTGCCTGCGCGCAGGAATGATGGACTGGGAGCACCGCGATCCGTTTGACCGCCTCATCCTCACCACAGCGCAAGTCCTGAATGTCCCGCTGGTCTCGGCGGACAAGGTGTTTGATGGCCGCATCACCCAAATATGGTAAGCGACCTACCCGAATTTATCGCGAATTTCCTCTTCGTTTGACCTCCGCCCCACATTGATCCGCCCTTAATTCCCGGCGCGGATCTGGGCGCGCGCCTCATCGAGGAGAGCGGCCATGCGCGTGCGCAAATCCTGTTCGCCCACCGTGACGCCCTTGGCGGCGAAATCGGCACGCAGCTTGCGCAGCACGTCCTCATCGCCCGCCTCTTCGAAGTCAGCCATTGCCACGCTGGTTGCGTATGCCTGCGCCGCCTCCCCGCTCAGTCCCATCAGGCCCGCGGCCCACAAGCCGATCAATTTGTTGCGACGCGCCCCGGCCCTGAACTCAAGAGCTTGATCCAGCTCGAATTTCTTTTCCTGGCCTTTTTGGCGCTCATCAAATCCGCTCATTGGCGCATCATCCTATGAAGTGGCGAACACCCGATGCCTTGCTCTGGCCCCTTTGGCGCTATACGAGGCGAAGCAATAAGGCAACAGGCGCGCGCGAGCGGCGACGTTGTAGCGGCTGGCCAGCTTCGTTACCATGTTAATCTGCGTGCACGCTGGTGATTCCCATGCCAAACCAGCGCAAAGCATAAAATGCCTGTTTGGAGCAACCGCCATGGTCCGTCGCAAGAAAATCTACGAAGGCAAGGCGAAAATCCTGTATGAAGGCCCCGAGCCAGGCACAATCATCCAGTATTTCAAGGATGATGCCACCGCCTTCAATGCCCAGAAAAAGGCTATCCTGGAAGGCAAGGGCGTGGTCAACAATCAGATATCCGCGTTCATCATGCAGAATCTGAACGCCATCGGTGTGCCCACCCATTTCATCAAGCGGATGAATATGCGTGAGCAATTGGTGCGCGAGGTGGAAATCATCCCGCTGGAGGTGGTGTGCCGCAACGTGGCGGCGGGCTCGCTCTCGCAGCGTCTGGGCATGGAGGAAGGCTCGCCGCTGCCGCGCTCCATCATCGAATTTTACTATAAGAACGACGCGCTGGGCGATCCCATCGTGGCCGAAGAGCATATCACCGCCTTCAATTGGGCGGCCACCCAGGAGATCGATGACATCATGGCGTTGACGCTGCGGGTCAATGATTATCTGTTCGGCATGTTCGGTGCAGTGGGCATCAAGCTCATTGATTTTAAACTGGAATATGGCCGCCTTTACGAAGGGGACATGGTCCGCACGGTCATCGCCGATGAAATCAGCCCCGATAGCTGCCGGCTGTGGGATATCAAGACCAACGAAAAGCTGGATAAGGATCGCTTCCGCCGCGATCTGGGCAATGTCACGGAGGCTTATGTCGAAGTGGCCCGGCGCCTGGGCATTATGCGCGTCGCGGCGGGGGCCGAGGGCTGATGCGCGCGCGGGTGATTGTGGGCCTGCGGCCCGGCGTGCTTGATACCCAAGGCAAGACCGTGGCTAATGCCCTGCGCGAGCTGGGCTTTGGCGAGGTTCTCAGCGCGCGCGTCGGCAAGGTCATTGAGCTGGAGCTAACCAGTAGCGATCACGCCGCAGCGCAGATCGAGATCAAGGCCATGTGCGAGCAATTGCTGGCCAATGCGGTGATCGAAACCTATTCGATCGAGATCGAATAGGTAAAAAACGCCCTTCAACCGATATCCGCTCGCATCCGTGCCAGCGCAAGATCCAAGGCGGGGAGATCCTCACGAATGGTGAGCAGAACGCGCTCATCAAGGATATCCTCGTAAGTGTGCGCCAGTACATTTCGAAATCCCGCAATACGATTTGCCGGGATTTGGTAATTCACCAATAATGGCGAAGGGATATCACGGATGACCGCATCAATCATCATGAATGCACGCTCAATCGCGTAACGGGTTTTGCGGTCGGATTTCAAGGCAATTATGCCCTGCCCCGAAGACCAACTTTGGATGAGCGCGATATTCTCACGCGCCTCTTGGATTGCGCTGAGAATTTTTCTCTGAGTCTCAGAAAGCATCGACAAGCTGGGTTTCAGCAACGAATTTCAAAAGCTTGCCTGTCTTCAGCACATCCCCGCGCACCACAACATCCACTCGACAGCCCAAAATTTGGGCGAGTTCATATTGAATTTCGCCGAGATCGAAAGCGCTGAACAATGGCTTTATGCCGCCAGGGCCTTCTTCAAGATCAATCATGATATCGACATCACTTGCGTTTGTGGCTGTATCCTTGGCAACAGAGCCAAACAAATACGCATGACGCACACCCAACTTCGCCAATCGCGGGCGATGATGTCGCAAAAGTTCGAGGGCTTGGTCACGGCGCATGGCCACGGAGCATAGAGAAAACACCCAACCGACGCCAGCATCGGGACGCGCGCCGGACAACAGCAAACAATGATCGAACACAGCCCATATTTCACAGCGCTTTTCACACCGGCGCGGAACGGGTAAGCCCGCACCCATTGCCCACAGAGGCAGGGCCCAAGGGGGGAAACGTGACCGAAACCATTGATGCGCCGCCTGTGCGGCCCGAGATTTCTCCCCAAAAGCTGCGCCAAGTGGTCATCGCCTCCGCCGCCGGGACGGTGTTTGAATGGTATGACTTCTTCATTTATGGCGCGCTGGCCACTTTGGTTTCGCGCCATTTCTTCGCCAATCTGCCCGATGCGCAGGCCTTCGTGTTCACGCTGTTCGCCTTCGCGGCCGGCTTTCTGGTGCGCCCGCTGGGTGCCTTGGTGTTTGGCAAGATCGGCGATAGCCGGGGGCGCAAAGGCGCCTTTCTGATCACCATTTCCATGATGGGCCTCGCCACTTTCGCCATCGGCCTCTTGCCCGATTATGCGCAAATCGGCCCCGCCGCGCCCATTCTGCTGATCGGCCTGCGCGTCGTGCAAGGCTTTGCCCTGGGCGGGGAATATGGGGGAGCGGCCATTTATGTGGCCGAGCACGCCCCCGAAGGCCAACGCGGCCTGCAAACCAGCTGGATCCAAACCAGCGCCGCCATCGGCCTGGTGGGCGCGCTTGGCGTGATTTGGGGGCTGCGCACCGGGTTGGGGGAAGAGGCCTTCAGCGCCTGGGGCTGGCGCCTGCCCTTTCTGTTCTCGCTGGGCCTGTTGGCCATATCGCTGTGGATCCGCGTGCGCCTGGAGGAGAGCCCGGTTTTCCAAGCCATGAAGGCCGAGGGGCGGGCCAGTAAAAAGGCGATGGCCGAAACCTTTTTGGCCTGGCCCAATCTGCGCCTGGTGCTGATCGCCTTGTTCGGCATCATGATGGCGCAAGGCGTTGTCTGGTACACCGGGCATTTCTACGCCCAGTTTTTCCTGGAGCGGGTGCTGAAACTCGCGCCGCTCACCGTCAATCTCTTGATGATCAGCGTGGTGACGCTTTCGGCCGCCTTTTACGTGCTGTTTGGCTGGCTATCGGACAAGATCGGCCGCAAGCCCGTCATGCTGGGCGGCATGGCTTTGATGCTGGTGCTCTATTTTCCGGGCTTTCATGCTTTGACGCGCGCGGCCAATCCGGCGTTGGCGGCGGCGCAGGCCAGCGCGCCGGTGCGCATCGCGGCCGATCCGAGCGATTGCAGCTTCCTGCTCGATCTCACTGGCGGGGCGCGCCAGTTCGCCACGTCCTGCGATATCGCA
>JAKFWI010000109.1 GCA_021731965.1 Hyphomonadaceae bacterium
CGGTGGGATGACGCAAGGACTTCCGTCATGCCAGCCCTTCCGTCATGCCACTGGACGCGCGCAGCGCGGAGCTTTGGCATCCAAAGCCATGGATCCCACCGATGCTGCGCACGGTGGGATGACGCAAGGCGGGACCTGGACGATGCGCAGCGCGGAGCTTTGGCATCCAAAGCCATGGATCCCACCGCTGCTGCGCACGGTGGGATGACGCAAAGCGGGACCTGGACGCGCGCAGCGCGGAGCTTTGGCATCCAAAGCCATGGATCCCACCGATGCTGCGCACGGTGGGATGACGCAAAGCGGGACCTGGACGATGCGCAGCGGCGTTTATGCCAGCATCCAGCCCGATAACCCGCTCGCGCCCGTTTCCACCGCCAATTTGGTGATGGATTTGGCCCCGGCGCTGCGCGCAGAGATGTCATTGCTGGCCACCCATTCGGCGCTTAGCGCGTTGGGGGCGTAGCGCAGCACGCCATAGCCGCGATTGGTCACATCCGCCCATTTCAGCAAGGGATTGGCGGCGCGGATCACGCTTTCGCGCTCGCCATCCGCCGCCTTGCTGAGCGTGCGCTCAAACCCGGGGGAGCTGACGCTGCCGCCGGCAAACTCCACCGCCGCCAGCCGCTTGGCCCCGGCGATATCGTTCAACCAAGCATTGTGGCTGTCTCCCGACAGGATGGAAACGGCGGGGCCGAACTGCTCCATGGCCGCGGTCAGGCGCGCACGCGCGGCCGGATAGCCGCCCCAGCTGTCCAGATTCCATTCCAGGCCGCGCTTGGCCAATTCCCCGGTCAGCGTGATGAATTGCTTGTTGCGCCCGGAGGCATCGGCGGGCAGCAGGCGGGCCGCCTCGCTGGCACCAAATTGCTGGCCGAAAATCACCTGCTGCGCGAGCACCGCCCAATCCGTGCCGCGGGCTTTGGCGCGTGATAGCTCTGCCGTCAGCCAGGCTTCTTGCTTGGTGCCCAGCAGCGAGCGCTTGGGATCGATCAGCCGGCCTTGCGCCAAATCCCCGACAGCCTTGAGCACAGCCGCTTCGCCCTTGGCGAGCACGGGGGCCAGTGCATCTTGCCAATCCAATTGCTCATCACGGCCGATCAGGCGGGTATCGAGCATCAGCAAGGAGGCAGTATTGCCCCAATCCAGCCGGCGATAAATCCGCAAGGGCTCGTTCGCAAAAGTGCGGATCGGCATCCAATCATTATAAGCCTTGAAGGCGGCGGCGCGCCGATCCACCCATTTGCCTTCGCTTTGCGGCTGGTGGTTTTGCGCGCCTTCCCACCAGGTATTGTTGGTGATCTCGTGATCATCCCACACCAGAGCGAAGGGCTTAAGCCGGTGCAATTCCTGCAGATCAGGATCGGCCCGGTAGCTGGCATAGCGCTGATAATAATCGCTGAGCAGGATGATTTCCCCCGCCGGCTCGATCCAGCGGTTGCGTAGGGTTTCGTTGGCGCTGGGATAGGTGCCGCGGGCGTATTCGTAGATGTAATCGCCGACATGCACGCACAGATCGATATCCTCGCGCGTGGCGGCGTGGGCATAGGCGTTGAAATAGCCAAACGGCAAATTGGAGCAGGAAAACAACGCGATGGTCAGCGGATCGCGCCCTCCGGCAGGTGCGGTGCGGGTGCGCCCGATCGGGCTGGCCCCCGACGCGCTCAAAAAGCGATAGAAATAGCGCCCGCCGGCCGGGAGGCCGCTCGCATCCACCTTGGCGCAGTAATCGTTAAACGGGCTGGCGTTGGCGCTGCCTTTGGCGATGATGCGCGCAAAGGCTTCGTCCTGCGCCACTTCCCAGCGCAATTGGCCCGGTGCGCCGTCGGGCGTGACAAAGCGCGTCCACAGCACCACCCGGTCGCTCAGGGGATCACCAGAGGCCACCCCATGCGTGAAACTGCCCACCGAAAGGGCACCGGCGGCGAACGCGTCACCGGCCGGGGCGAGACCCGCGAGCGCCGCAAGGCTCAACACTGTGCGCCGATTGAGATTAGTCATCACGCCATTCCTCTTGATCGGGTCATCCCATCAGGCTTTCTCTATCAGCTTGGTAACAAACTGGCGTGACAACAAAACCCGTGCTCTGAAAAAAAGAATGCAACAAGCGCGGCCTGCTTGGGCCGCTTTGGCGCCGCGATCTTGATGATCCCCCGGTTCCCAGCGCGCCCGTTTAGCGCTAAGCGAGGCGCAGACTTTCCTCGCGTGATATAGGAGACCATCATGGCCCGTAAGAAAATCGCCCTCATCGGATCTGGCATGATCGGGGGCACGCTGGCGCATGTTTGCGCGCGCGAAGAATTGGGCGATGTGGTGCTGTTCGATATCGCCGAGGGCGTGCCGCAGGGCAAATCGCTGGATATCGCCGAAGCAAGCCCGGTGTTTGGCAAAGACAGCCGCCTCTCCGGGGCCAGCGATTACGCGCCCATCGCCGGGGCGGATGTGGCCATCGTCACGGCCGGCAGCCCGCGCAAGCCAGGCATGAGCCGCGATGATCTGCTCGGCATCAATCTGAAGGTGATGAAGGCGGTGGGTGAGGGCCTGAAGGCCTACGCGCCGAATGCCTTCGTTATCTGCATCACCAATCCGCTGGATGCCATGGTGTGGGCGCTGCAGCAGTTTTCCGGTTTCGCGCCGAACAAAGTGGTGGGCATGGCCGGCGTCCTTGATAGCGCGCGCTTTCGCTGGTTTTTGGCCGAGCGCTTTGGCGTATCGGTCGAAGACGTGCATGCGTGGACTTTAGGTGGGCACGGGGACGATATGGCCCCCATGGTGCGCTATTCCACCGTGGGCGGCTTGCCCTTGCCTGTCTTGGTGCAGCAGGGGCGCATTAGCCAAGCGGAATTGGATGCCATCGTGGAGCGCACCCGCAAAGGCGGCGCCGAAATCGTCAACCTGCTCAAGACCGGCTCGGCTTTTTACGCCCCCGCCGAAAGCGCCGTGGCCATGGCAAAAAGTTATTTGCTGGATAAAAAACGGGTTTTGCCCTGCGCCGCGCATTTGTCCGGCGAATATGGGCTCAATGATCTTTATGTCGGCGTGCCGGTGGTGATTGGCGCGGGTGGGGTGGAGCGCGTCATCGAATTCCCGATGGATGACGGTGAAAAGGCCATGTTCGCCAAATCGGTGGAAAGCGTGCGCGGTTTGGTGGCAGCCTGCAAGGCGATCGAGCCAAGCTTGGCCTAAGCGGGCGCTTGCGTCCGGCCTCTTGCACTGCAGCATGGCTTCGGCAAGGCTGCAGACGGAGACCGTCATGCCAGATCGCTTTCGCCCGCCCTTTCAGCACGCGCCCGATCCGCCTTGGCTGATCCGCACCTATGCCGGCCATTCGACGCCGGAGAAATCTAACGCGTTGTACCGCGCAAATCTGGCGCGCGGGCAAACCGGCCTGTCCATCGCTTTCGATCTGCCCACCCAGACCGGCTATGATGGCGATCATATCCTGGCGCGCGGGGAGGTGGGCAAGGTGGGCGTGCCGGTCGGCCATCTGGGCGATATGCGGGCTTTGCTCAAAGGCATTCCCCTCGAGCAGATGAACACGTCCATGACCATCAACGCGCCGGCCGCATGGCTTTTGGCGCTCTATGTGGCGCTAGCCGATGAGCAAAACGCGGATCGCCGGGCCCTGCAGGGCACCACACAAAACGATATCATCAAGGAATACCTTTCGCGCGGGACCTATATCTTCCCGCCCAATCCCTCCTTGAAGCTGACGGCTGATACCATCGCCTGGTGCCTGCATGAAATTCCCAAATGGAATGCGATGAATGTGTGCAGCTACCATTTGCAAGAAGCCGGGGCCACGCCCGAGCAGGAATTGGCCTTCGCCTTGGCCGATGCCATCGCCGTGCTCGATGGCGTGCGCGCGGCGGGGGAAATCGCGCCCGAGCGCTTTGGCGAAGTGTTTTCGCGCATGTCGTTTTTCGTCAATGCCGGCATCCGCTTCGTCACCGAGCTATGCAAAATGCGCGCCTTCGGCGATTTGTGGGAAGAGATTGGCCGCACCCGCTATGCCATCACCGACGCCAAGGCTTTACGCTTTCGCTATGGGGTGCAGGTCAATTCCCTGGGGCTGACCGAACAACAGCCCGAAAACAACGTCTACCGCATCCTGTTGGAGGCGTTGGCGGTGACATTGTCGAAGTCAGCGCGGGCCCGCGCCGTGCAATTGCCGGCCTGGAATGAGGCGCTGGGCTTGCCCCGCGAGTGGGATCAGCAATGGAGCCTGCGGCTGCAGCAGATTTTGGCCTATGAGACGGATCTGTTGGAATTCGAAGACATCTTTGACGGCTCGCTGGTGATCGCCGCCAAGGTCGATGCCCTGAAAACCTTGGCGCGGGCCGAGCTGGCCCACATCGAGGCCATGGGCGGCGCGGTCGAGGCGCTGGAAAGCGGCTATATGAAGTCCAAATTGGTGGAAAGCCATCGGCGGCGCATCGAAAGCCTCGAAAACGGCGCGCGCAGCGTGATCGGCGTCAATCGCTTTACCGAAAGCGCGCCATCGCCTTTGGCTGGGAGCGGGGATGGCGTGCAAAGCGTGGACGCTGGCGTTGAATACGCGCAGATCCAAGCCCTCAAAGCGTGGCGGGCGCGGCGTGACGGGCCAGCGGCGGCAGCGGCTTTGGCCGAACTAAGCGCGGCGGCCCGCGAAGGGCGCAATATCATGCCGCCCTCGCTCGAAGCGGCGCGCGCTGGGGTCACCACCGGGGAATGGGCCCAAACCCTGCGCGACGTGTTTGGGCAGTATCGCGCGCCGACCGGCGTGGCCTTGGTGCTGGCGAGCGAGCAGGAGGATGAGCTGGAGCCCGTGCGGGCGCAGGTGTCGCGCGTTTCGGCCATGCTGGGCCGGCGGCTCACCTTCCTGATTGGCAAGCCAGGGCTGGATGGCCATTCCAATGGCGCGGAGCAGATCGCCGTACGCGCCCGGGCGGTGGGCATGGAGGCCGTTTATGAAGGCATTCGCCTAACACCAGCCGAGATTGTCGCCGCCGCCAAGCAGGCGCGCGCGCATGTGATTGGGCTATCCATCCTTTCTGGCTCGCATCTCGATCTGGTGCGCGATGTGCTGGGCTTATTGCGGGCGGAGGGGCTGGACGGCGTGCCGGTGATCGTCGGCGGCATCATCCCGCCGGCGGATGCTTTGGCCCTGACGCAGATGGGCGTGGCGCGCGTCTACACGCCCAAGGATTTCCGCATCACCGAGATGATGGGGGACGTGGCCAGCCTGGTTGAGGCGGCGGTGGGCGCTCAGGCCAGCTCGGCGCAATAGCGGCCCACGGCTGCGCGCGGCCCCTCGGGGTGCGCCCAAACCCCGCTCGAAACCGCCAGGAAATCCGCGCCGGCCGCGCGCAGCGCCCGCGCGTGTTCGATGCCAATGCCGCCAATGGCCACGCAGGGGAGCAGCATGGTTTCCTGCCACCAGGTCAGCAAATCCGGCTCGGCCTGCGTCTGCGCATCTTTCGTGCTGGAGGGGAAAAACGCGCCGAAGGCGACGTAATCGGCGCCCGCTTCGCCGGCCTGCATGGCCAGATGGCGCGAATTATGACAGGTGACGCCGATGACGGCCTCGGGGCCCATGAGTTTGCGCGCCTCCTTCAAGGGCGCATCGCTCTGGCCGATGTGCACGCCATCGGCCCCACAATGGGCGGCCAGATCGGGCCGATCATTGAGGATGAATAGGCAGTCCGCCGCATGCGCGATCGGCAGCAAAACTGCGCAGGCGGCCAGGATCTCCGCGTCTTCCACGTCCTTGAGGCGCAGTTGAAAGGCAGCGACCTCCCGTTCGGCCAAGGCGGCCTGAAGCATGGGCACGAACTGGGCCAAGTCGATCCGCGGGGGGGAGATCAAATAAAGGCGGCAGGCAGCTTTCATGCGCGCTTGGCACCAAAAAGCATGGCGGTCACGAAATCCAGGGTGGGTTCCGTCGCGATATCGGCCACCAGCAAAGCTGCAGACTGCGCCTGCTCGATCAACACCTGGACGTCGCGCTTGAAGAAATCGGCGTTCGGATCGTAATCCGCTTCTTCACGCTTGACGATGAGCATGAGGAAAATATCAGCAAACTTCACCAAAGCTGGGTCGTGCACCTCTGCTGACGCGGCCGGGGGCCGCCGCAGATCACGACAGACCCTGGCGACATCCTTGTGGTTCAGCGCGCGATAAACCCGCGCCCATGCTTGGGATTTTCGCTTCTTGGCCGATGTGCCAACGAGGGAATCCGCCGACACCTGCAAGATTTGGTGGAACAAAGCATAATACGCGGCGCTGACCGCCTTTCGGAGCTTGGCCTGTCTGGGCCTGCCTTTGGCGCGCGGGCTCGAAAGGCTGAGCGCTGTTTCGAATAGGCCCGCCACCAGACTCACGCGGCGTTTCCCGCGATATCCGCTTCGTCAGCATGGGTGACGTAAGGAAAGCGCATATCCGCTTGCGCGAGCAAAGCTTTGCTCAAGGTGTGCAAAAACTCGATTGCCGCATCGCCGCTTGGCACAGCCGCGCCGGGCCGCCAAACGACAAGGATTTTCCAGCTGTCTTCCCCTTCCCAACTGGGCTTTGACTCGACCAACACGCGCGAAATCACGTCTGGGCCAAAAATCCTTTTGGCCTCCTGCCCAGCGAAGTGCTCGAGTTCTGCGCGCTCCATGCGGCGAGCTTAGGCTTGCGTTGGCCTTTGGGTCAATTTCGGGCCGCTTCTTGCTCTAGCTCCGCGCTCCATTGGCCTTGGCTTGCAAGGGCATTCATGCGGGCGCGATGGGCGAAGGCGGCCTGCGCAGCGGCGATATTCTCCGGCTTGCCGCCCCAGGCGCGCTGCGGCGCGGCTTGCAAAGCGCGGCCGTAGGAAAAGGTCAGCGGCCAGGGCAAAGGCCCCAGCTTGACCATGGCATCGAGATGGGCTGTGGCCTGGACATCGCTTTGCCCGCCGGAAAGAAACGCGATGCCGGGCACGGCGGCCGGCACGCAGGCCTTTAGCAGCTTAACCGTGCGCTCCGCCACCTCCGCCACGCTGGCTTGGCTCGCGCATTTCATGCCGGCGATCACCATGCTGGGCTTGAGCACGATGCCCTCCAGCGCCACGCCTTGGTAATAGAGCTGCTGAAACACTTCCTTCAGCACCCATTCGGTGACTGCGAAGGCGGTATCGATATCGTGCGCGCCATCCATCAGCACTTCGGGCTCCACGATGGGCACGATCTGCGCGTGCTGGCACAAGGCCGCATAGCGCGCCAGCGCATGGGCATTGGCCAAAAGCCCCGCATAGCTTGGCTGGCCGGGCGCGATATCGATGATGGCCCGCCATTTGGCAAAGCGCGCGCCTTGCGCATAATATTTTGGCAGCCGCTGGGCGAGACCATCCAGGCCCTTGGTGATCAGATCGCCCCGGCCATTGGGCAAAGCCTCCGCGCCTTCATCCACCTTGATGCCGGGAATGGCCCCGGCCGCTTCCAGCAGCTTGACCAAGGGTGTGCCATCCTCGCCCGCTTGCCAAAGCGTTTCGTCGTAGAGAATGACCCCGGAGATATAGGGCATGGCGGCCTTGGCCTTGAACAATAGCTCGCGATAGGAGCGCCGGTTCGCCTCGGTGTTTTCGGTTGCGATGGCGTCAAAGCGCCTGCCAATCGTACTGGTGCTTTCGTCCGCCGCGAGTATGCCCCGTCCGGGGGCGGTCATGGCGGTGGCGATGGCGTTCAGCGCGTCGAGTTGCATGGAATCTTCCCCGGTTTCTGCGCGGACGGTTTCGCCGCAGGCCCCGCCAACGTCAAGCCTGTAGCGCCAGGACCCCAGGCAGCGCCTTGCCGCCCATCCATTCCAGAAAAGCACCGCCAGCGGTGGAAACAAAGCTGAAGGCCTCGGTGACGCCGGCCTGTTGCAGCGCCGAGACGGTGTCACCCCCGCCGCCCACTGCGATCAGCTGGCCAGAAGCGCAGGCTTGCGCAGCGGCGCGGGCTGCCGCCATAGTGGCACCATCGAAGGGCGGGGTCTCGAAGGCTCCGAGCGGCCCATTCCAAATCAAGGTTTTACACCGATCCATGGCGCGCGTCAGTTCCGCCACGCTTTCGGGGCCGGCATCCAAGATCAGCTCGTCGTCCTTGACATCCGCGGGCGCGCAGATGCGGTGCGCGCCATGGGCTTTGAATTCCTTGGCCACCACCACGTCGCGGGGCAACAGGATTTGGCAACCGGTTTGCGCCGCCAGCGCCAGGATGGCCAAAGCCGTCTCGCGCAAATCGCGCTCGCACAGGCTTTTGCCCACGGGTTGGCCCTGTGCGAACAAAAAGGTGTTGGCCATGCCGCCGCCAATGCAGAGAATGTCCACGCGGCCCACCAGGTTTTGCAGCACGTCGAGCTTGGTGGAAATCTTGGCCCCGCCGACAATCGCCAGCACGGGCCGCTGCGGCGCGCCCAAAGCGGCGTTCAAATGATCCAGCTCACGCTGCATGGCCCGCCCGGCATAAGCGGGCAAGGCGCGGGCCAGGCCCTCGGTGCTGGCATGGGCGCGGTGCGCCGCCGAGAAGGCGTCGTTGACATACACATCCCCAAGCTGCGCCAAAGCTGCCACGAAATCGGGCGCGTTGGCCTCTTCACCCGCATGGAAGCGGACATTCTCGAGCAGCAGCACCCCCCCAGGGGCCAAAGCTGTGATGGCTTGCGCCGCCGCCGGCCCGATGCAATCGGGCGCGAACGCGACCGGCACGCCGAGCCGCGCGGCCAAAGCCGGCGCGATGGGCGCAAGGCTCATGCTTGGCACGGGCTTGCCGTCGGGGCGATCGAAATGCGCCAGCAGCACGACGCGCGCCCCTTTGGCCGCCAGATCACGGATCGTCGGCAAGGCGGCATCGAGGCGGGTGAAGTCAGCGACGCGTCCGCTCTCCATCGGCACATTGAAATCCACCCGCACCAAAGCGCGTAAGCCAGGCGAAGCGATCAGATCATCGAGGGTTCGAAACGCCATGCCGGCCACCATGCACAGGAAAAACAAAAGGCGCGCACCCTTAGCAAAGCCAAAGCGCGCATGCCACTGCTTCGAAGAGCCCGATTGTACACGCCAACGCATTTGATCGCCCGGGCGGCCATGCTATCGCCTGTGCGCGGCTCTGGCGGGGCGTGCATTATTTGGAATCGGCCTGATGGCAATTTTTCTGCTGCATGCAGCGCGTGACGAGGCGCCCGCCGAGGCTTTGGCCCGGGCCTGCGAGCGCCGCGGCCTGTTTGTTGAGGTCGAAACCGGGCGCAGGGCAACGCGTGCCTTCAAGCCTGAAGATCACTGCATCGCGCTGCTTTCGCTGGCCGAGTCGCTCGATTCGCTGGCGCCGGCCCGCCGGCGCAGGGCTTTCGAAGCGTGCACGCAGGCAAAACTCAGCCTTTTGCTCCTGGAGGACGGCCTGCGGCTGCCCTTTGGTTGGCGCGATCTGCAGCGTTTGGCCCCCCCCGAGCTCGGCGGTGCCTGGAGCGAGCTGGCGCTCACTTTGCAGGCGGATCCGCAGCCGGTCATGGTTGCCCCGACCGGAAAAGGCGAGACCCTCTCGGCGGTCTTGCCGGCGGGCCAAAAGCAGTTTTCCCCACCGCGGCGGCGCGTGGTGCTGATCACCTGCAAATCCACGCTCGCCGAGGCCGAGAGCCTGAGCGAAGCCCTGATGGTGCGCAGCCAGCGCGGCGTGATCGCCCCCGCTGATGCACTTGGGCCCCAAATCGGGGCGATGCTCGCGGAGATCGACATCGCCGTCTTTCTGCTCAGCGCCGAGGCAGGGGCCAGTGACGGCATGCGCCGCTGGCTGCACGGGGCCGCGCGCGCGGGCATCCCCATGCTGGGTGTGATGGTCGATGCTTTGTGGCTGCAAGCGCCGTTGGCGGACCATTTGGAGCGGATTATCGTCCTGCCGCTGCATCGCTTGCCCGGGGATCGACGCGGTGCCCAGCTGGCGGCGCGCTGCCGGGCATTGCCGCGTCGCCGCAAAAGCCAAGGGAGGGCGTGATGGATGCTGGCGTGGCGCTGGAGCGTGTGGGGGCCGGTGCCGCTATCCTGTGGCTGGACCGGCCGGAAAAGCGCAACGCCTTTGACGCGGCGATGATCGCAGGCCTGCACCAGGCCTTTGAACAGGTGGCCGGCGATGCTGGCATCCGCATTCTGGGAGTGCGCGGGCGCGGCGGCAGCTTTTGCGCCGGGGCCGATGTGGATTGGATGCGCCGTCAGGGCCAGGCCAGCCTGGCCGAAAACACCGAAGATGCCCTCTGCCTGGCGCGCATGTTGAAAGCCTTGCACGATCTGCCGCAATTGAGCGTGGCCTTGATCGAGGGGCCCGCTTTGGGCGGCGGGGCCGGCCTCGCGGCGGCCTGCGATGTGGCTGTGGCCACGGCCGATGCCAGTTTTCGCTTTTCGGAGGTCCGCCTGGGGCTGACGCCAGCAACAATCAGCCCCTATGTGATCGAGGCGATCGGCCCGCGCGCGGCGCGCGCTTTGTTCGTGACGGCAGAAGGATTTGACGCGGCCTATGCCGCGCGCATTGGTCTAGTGCAGGAATGCTTGGCCGATGGCGCAGCCCTCGAAGAGCGCTTTGCGGCCCTGTGCACCCTGGCAAAGGCTGGGGCACCGGGCGCGGTGCGTGATGCCAAGGCCCTGGTGCGCGAGGTCGCCGGGCGCCCAATCGATGAGAGCCTGCTCCAGGAAACAGCCCGGCGCATCGCGGCGCGCCGTGCCGATCCGGAGGGCCGCGTGGGGCTCAACGCTTTTTTGGAAAAACGCAAGCCCAATTGGTCCTGATTTTGGATAAGTCGCCCGCTGCGCTATAGGTTTCGTCATGCGGCAAAGGTC
>JAKFWI010000217.1 GCA_021731965.1 Hyphomonadaceae bacterium
CGCGTATCCTGGATTTGCGGCCATGGCCGGATGCGCCCCGCGCGGTGGAGGTGCTGCAGGCCTCCATCCGCAACCAAACCGCCCTCAAGCTGGCGCTGCGCGGTGTCACCGGCGTGATGCATCTGGCGGCCATCACCAGCCTGTGGCGACGCAATAGCCAAGACTTTTACAGCATCAATTGCGACGGCGCGCACGGTCTGGCCCAAGCCTGCCAAGCGGCGGGCATTGCCCGCTTTGTTTATGTATCCAGCCACACCACCTTGATCTCCGGCCCGCCAGGGCGCCAGGAAATCCACCTGAACGAGCGCAACGACCCGCCGACCGATGCCTTGCTGGGGGCTTATCCAAAGTCCAAGCGCGAGGGTGAGCGCCACGTCATGGCCCTCGGCGGTGGCAAGCTGGAATTGGTCTGCGCCATTCCCACTTTGCCGGTTGGCCCGGGCGATGTTTCGCGTACCTCCCCGACCAAATTGCTGCTGGCCTTGGCTGCGGGGCGCCTGCCGGCCATTTTGGAAACCAGCATGAATTTCATCGATGTGCGCGATCTGGCCCGTTCCTTGATCGCGGCGCTGGACCATGGCCGCGCGGGGGAACGCTATTTGCTCAGCGGCAATGATTTGATGCTGTCGCAGGTGGCGCAGCTCATAGGGGCCTTCACCGGCCGCAAGGCGGTGCCAAGCCACGCGCCCTACCGGTTGGCTCTCGCGGCCGCAGGCCTGGAAGAGGCGTTCGGCTTGCTCACGGGGCGCACCCCGAACGCGCCGCTGACCGGCGTGCGCATTGCGGGGCGCCAGGTGAGTTTTGTCAGCGACAAGGCCGCCGCGGAATTGGACCATGCCTGCCGGCCCTTCGCCGATACCCTGCGCGATTTCCTGGGCTGGGCGGAAGGGCTGAAGCGCGCCAGGAACGCTATCTCTCAACCCGTCCCCGAGCGCTAACCCATCGGCTTTGCGACCGTCGCCAACCCGCGCTTCCTGTGAAGGCTGGGAATGGCTAAGGTGATCGCATGCCCTCAAAAGCCCCCCTCGCAAACGAACCGCCCGCCAACTTCGTGTTCGATTCAGCGGTCGATGTGTGGCAGCCGCACCGGCCGCAGCGCAAATGGGAAAAGCTGGAAGGCGGCAAGCGTTTCAAGATCGCCAGCGATTTTGAGCCGGCAGGTGATCAGCCGCAGGCCATCGCCGAATTGGTCGAGGCCATCGAGCGCGGGGAGCAAGACCAGGTGCTGCTGGGCGTGACCGGCTCGGGCAAGACCTTCACCATGGCCAAGGTCATCGAGGCGGTGCAGCGCCCGGCCCTGATTCTCGCCCCCAACAAAACCTTGGCAGCGCAATTATACGGGGAGTTCAAGAACTTCTTCCCGGAAAACGCCGTTGAATACTTTGTATCTTATTATGATTATTATCAGCCGGAAGCTTATGTTCCGCGCACCGATACCTATGTCGAAAAAGAAAGCTCGATCAATGAACAGATCGATCGCATGCGCCATGCCGCCACCCGGGCCGTGCTGGAGCGCGACGATGTGATCATCGTGGCCTCCGTTTCGTGCATATACGGCATCGGCTCGGTGGAGACCTATTCCTCCATGACGTTCACGGTGAAGGCCGGCGAGGCGTATGAGCAGCAGGAGCTGATCCGCAATCTCGTGGCCTTGCAGTATAAGCGCAATGATCAGGCCTTCTCGCGCGGGTTGTTTCGCGTCCGTGGTGACAATATCGAAGTGTTTCCCGCGCACCTGGAAGATCGCGCCTGGCGCTTTTCATTTTTTGGAGACGCACTGGAAACCATCGATGAGTTTGACCCGCTCACTGGCAAGAAGATTCAGGTTTTGCCGGCGGTGCGCGTCTATGCCAACAGCCATTATGTCACGCCGCGCCCCACGCTCAATCAGGCCGTGGATCGCATCCGTGAGGAATTGGCCGGCCGGCTGGCGCAATTCCAGGAACAGGGCAAGTTGTTGGAGGCCCAGCGGCTTGAGCAGCGCACCAAATTCGATATGGAAATGATGCTGGCCACCGGGGCCTGCGCCGGCATCGAAAACTATTCGCGCTATCTCACCGGGCGCCGCCCCGGAGAGCCGCCCCCCACCTTGTTTGAATACATCCCCGACAACGCCATTTTGTTCGCGGATGAAAGCCATGTCACCGTGCCGCAGATCGGGGCCATGTATAAGGGCGATTACAGCCGCAAATCCACGCTTTCGGAATATGGGTTTCGCCTGCCCTCCTGCCTCGATAACCGGCCCCTCAAATTTGAAGAATGGGATGCCATGCGCCCGCCTTCGGTGCATGTCTCCGCAACGCCCGGCCCCTGGGAAATGAACCGCACCGGCGGCGTGTTCACCGAACAGGTGATCCGCCCCACGGGCCTCATCGATCCGCCGGTTCTGGTGCGCCCGGTTGCGGCGCATGGTGCCAGCCAAGTGGACGATGTCATCGCCGAAGCGCGCGAGGCGGCATCCAAGGGCCTGCGCACCTTGGTGACGGTGCTGACCAAGAAGATGGCCGAGGATCTCACCGAATACATGCACGAACAGGGCCTGCGCGTGCGCTATATGCATTCCGATATCGATACGGTGGAGCGCATCGAGATCATCCGCGATCTGCGCTTGGGCGTATTTGATATCTTGATCGGCATCAATCTGCTGCGCGAGGGCCTCGATATCCCCGAATGCGGCCTGGTGGCCATTCTCGATGCGGACAAAGAAGGCTTTTTGCGCTCCGAAACCTCTCTGGTGCAAACCATCGGCCGCGCGGCCCGCAATGTAGCGGGCAAGGTCATCCTCTATGCGGATCGCGAAACCGGCTCGATGCAGCGGGCCATGGCCGAAACCAATCGTCGGCGCGAAAAGCAGGTGGCTTTCAATCTGGCCAATGGCATCACCCCAGCCAGCGTCACCAGCCGCATCGCCGACATCCTCGATAGCGTCTATGGCGGCGACAGCGTCACCATCGATCCCTCCGATCCCATGGCGCTGAAGCGCCTGGGCAAAGGGGCCAAGGGCAATGGGCGCGGCGAGGCCTTTATCGGGCACAATCTGCGGGCCGTGATCGCCGATTACGACAAGCGCATGCGCGAGGCAGCCGGCAATCTCGAGTTTGAGGAAGCGGCGCGCCTGCGCGATGAAATCCGCCGCTTGGAAGCCGCCGAACTCGCCATCGCCGATGATCCCTTGGCCCGTCAGGCCGATGTCAGCGCCGCAACCGATCGCGCTGGCGGGCATGGCGGGCGTAATGGGCGCGCCGGCCCCGCCGGCCGCCACCGCAAGCGGCGCTGAGGGATAGCGCCGGCGCGTCGCCAACCATCAATGGCCTTGATTGGGGCGCGGCTCCAGCACGTCTTGCGCCGCGTCATTGCGCTGCATGGCCCCGAGCGCGCGCCAAGCCGCCTCACCCTCTTGGCCAAAGGCGCTGCGCACGCGCACATCCAGCTGGCTGAACGGAATCTCGATGCCATGCCGGCGCAGGGCATCCTCGATCGCCCAGCAATAGGCGGCGTGCATGGCCCCCGGGCGCTTGACCGCATCGATCGAGGGCCACACCACGAGTTCAAACTTCAAGCCTGATTCCCCAAAGCCCACGAGCCAAACCTGCGTGCGCCGCGCCGCCGTATCGGGCATGGTGAAGGGCACCGCCTCGGCGGCTTCCAGCCCGGCAACGCGTACCAAATCCTTGTCTGCGCCGAAGGCCACGCTGAAGGCGATATGCACCCGGCGCGTGCCGCCGCCGCGCGTCCAGTTCACCACCCGGTTCTCCAGCAAATGGGAATTGGGGACCATGACATCGACATTGTCATTGGTGACCAAGCGGGTGGCGCGCGAGCCAACCTCCACCACTTCCCCATTGAGCCCGTCTTCCAGCTCGATGAAATCGCCCGGTCCCAGGCTGCGATCCAGCAAAAGCGTCACGCCTGACAAAAAATTACGCATCACGGCTTGCAGGCCGAGACCAAAGCCAACGCCCAGCGCGCCAATAAAGAATGACACGCTTGTGAGATCAAGGCCAAGCGAGGAAAAGGCGGCGATCAAGCCAACGAACAGCACCAGAAAAAAGCTGATCCGCTCGGCGGCATACAGCGTGGGGTTGGCCCCCGCGCCAGAGCGCTTGCGCAATTGCGCGATCCAGGATCGTGACAGCCGCGCGGCAACGTAAGACAGCGCCATAATCAGGATGCTGATCAGCAGCGCCTGCGCCGTGACCTGCACAAGCGGCAGCTTGAGCGAAGCAAGATCAGGCAGCCGTGACCAGTTCACACGATTTCCTCGCCAACGGCCCCCACGCGCAATGCTCTACAGCATCATGGTCATGGGGTCTTCGATGGAGCGGCGCAAAACCGAGAGAAAATCCGCGCCAATGGCACCATCTACCGCCCGGTGATCACATGTCAGTGTCAAGGTCATCATTGTCGCGATCTTGATCTCCCCGGCGCGCACCAGCGGGCGCGGTTCACCCACCCCGACTGACAAGATCATGGCCTGCGGCTCATTGAGGATGGAGGCAAAGCTCTTGATGCCATACATGCCCAGATTGGAGATGGAAAAGGTGCCGCCCTCATAATCTTGCGGCATCAATTTTCGGGCCCGGGCCTTTTCGGCCAGCAGCTTCACTTCCTGGCTGATCTCGGCCATGCCCTTGGTTTCGGCTTTGAAGATCACGGGGGTGACGAGGCCGCCGGGAATGGCCACCGCCACGGCAATATGCGCGTGCTTGTGGCGCAAAATCGCATCTCCAGCGAACGAGGCGTTGGCCTCCGGCACGCGCTTGAGGCCCAGCGCGCAGGCGCGGATCAGCAGATCATTGACGGAGAGCTTCACACCCTCACCCTCCAGGCGGGTGTTGAGATTTTTGCGCAGCTCCAGCAGGCGATCGATCTCGACATCCACCGTCAGCGGAAAATGCGGAATATCACGGAAAGCCTGCGTCATGCGCCGGGCGATGGCGCGGCGCATGCCATCCAACGGGATGGTCTCGTATTCGTCATTCTTGAAGGGCAAAGGCGCGGCCTTGGCCGTATCCGGCACCGCAGCCGCGGCGCGGAAGGGGATGACAGCCCCGGTCTCCGCCGGCTTTGGAGCAGGGCGGCTGAGCGCCATCTCGATATCGGCGCGGACGATGCGACCGTGTGGGCCGCTGCCGCTCAACGTCGTCAGATCAATCCCGGCTTGGGCGGCCATGCGCTTGGCCAAAGGCGATGCGCGCTGGCGCTCTGCTCCTTCTTGCGCGGCGGCGCGCATTGTTGGTGCGGCCTTGGCCGGCGCCATCTGGGCAGCGCTGGCCGGCTGAAGAGCCGGTTGGGCTGTGAGTGGAGGCGCAGCCTTGGCAGGGGCCCCTTCGCCGCGCAGCCGGGCAATTGGGGTGTTGACCTTGACGTTTTGCGCGCCAGCCTCGATCAAAATGGCCTCCAGCACGCCTTCATCTGCCGCCTCGACCTCCATGGTGGCCTTATCGGTCTCGATCTCCGCGATCACCTGCCCGGCTTTGATCATGTCGCCCGGCTTGACCAGCCATTTGGCCAATCCCCCCTCTTCCATGGTGGGAGATAAGGCCGGCATGAGGATGTCTGTCATGGAATCTCCGGGGTCTGCATTGTGCAGGATTTCTGAGCGAATTGCGGCCCGCTGCACAGCATGGGGTTTGCGCTCCGCTTACCACCGATAGCGCACCTGGGCTGAACAGGAAATCCATTGCGTCACTCATCGTCTCCCCAGCGGAAGACAAACGTCAAGAAAAACAAGCCGGCATAAGTCAAGCCCATACCGCCCCATAGGCCATAGCGCACCAAAGCATTGAGCGACAGCGCGTGGCCTGGGGCCGGCATCACTTGAGCGTCTGCAGTGGCGAGGGCGGCGCGCCCCGCCGCGGTCAGCTTATCATCGGCCAGCTCCCGCAGGCCCGCCATCAGGCCATCATGCAGGGTCTGCGCCCCCTGCATCACCGCCAACAACAACGCCAGGATAAAGGTCAAGAAGGCGAAGGCACAGATCCGCCCAAGAATGGGCGAGCGTCGCACGAAATAATTCAGCCCCGCCACATAGGCCGAAACCACAGTGAAAAACACCGACAGA
Source organism: Hyphomonadaceae bacterium (assembly GCA_021731965.1). Classification (GTDB taxonomy): domain Bacteria; phylum Pseudomonadota; class Alphaproteobacteria; order Caulobacterales; family Aquidulcibacteraceae. The sequence goes on from JAKFWI010000217.1 coordinate 6,065, forward strand.
CCCAACAGCACGGTGTCAACAAAGCCCGAAAGCAATTCCAGGATTTCAGCTTCTGTCATCGAAGGTCTCCTGCGATAGATGGGCCAAAGATGCCCCGTGCGCCTCCCAATTGCGCCCATCGAATTCTTCCAGCCGCAGCTTGAGGGCCTCGGGATCGTCCAGGCAGCGGGCATTGACGCTCCAGCCATCAGGATTGGAACGTGGCCGGTAGAAGGCCTTTATTCCACAAATGCGACAAAACATATGCTGCGCAATACCGGTGTGAAACTGATATTGGGTCAGCTCATCCTGGCCCTGGATCAGCCGAAACCGGCTTTCCGGGACGATCACATGCACAAAGCCCACCTTGGCGCAGATTGAGCAATTGCACGTCTGGGCGATTGCCCCAATTTCCAGCGCAACTTCAAAGCGCACGGCCCCGCAATGGCAGCCACCGCCCCACCAGTTCCGCATCACGCATCTGCCGGCTTGCGCCAGCGCAGCACGGGCGTGCGCGCGGCCCGCGTTTCATCCAACCGGCGCACCGGGGCCAAAAGCGGCGCGGCCTTCAGCGCTGCGGGATCGGCATTCGCGCGCTCTCCCAACGCGATCATCACCTCGCAAAAGCGATCCAGCTCGCGCTTCGGCTCGGTCTCCGTCGGCTCAATCAGCATGGCCCCATGCACCACCAGCGGGAAATAGGTGGTGAAGGGATGATAGCCCTCATCCAGCAAGGCCTTGGCCAGATCGATGGTCTCGACGCCGGCCGCGCGCAACGTGCTGTCATCAAACAAGGCTTCGTGCATGCAAGGCCAATGCGTGCCCGCCGGGCCCGCAAACGGGGCGTTGAAATGTGGCTTCAGCCGGGCCAGCAGATAATTGGCGTTGAGCACGGCATCCTCGGCCACTTGGCGAAGCCCATCTGCCCCATGGCTTAGCATGTAAGCCAGCGCGCGCGTAAACATGCCCATCTGGCCATGAAAGGCGCAGAGCCGGCCATAGGCGGAGGTGCCCTCTTGATGCTCCACGAGCACGCGCCCTTCGCTGCGCTGCACGATATGCGGGACGGGGGCAAACGGGGCCAAGGCTGCGCTCAGCACAGTGGGCCCAGCGCCCGGTCCGCCCCCGCCATGCGGCGTCGAGAAGGTCTTGTGCAGATTGATGTGCATGGCATCGACGCCCAGATCACCGGGCCGCACGAGGCCTACGATGGCGTTGTAATTGGCTCCATCGCAGTAGAAAAACCCACCCGCGCCATGCACCAAATCCGCGATGGTTTTCACATCCCGCTCAAACAGCCCACAGGTATTGGGGTTGGTCAGCATCAATGCTGCCACGTCCGGCCCCAGCTTGGCGCGGAAGGCTTCCAAATCCACCCGGCCATCAGCTGAGCCCGGCACTTCCTCAACGATAAATCCCGCTGCGATGGCGGTGGCGGGATTGGTTCCGTGCGCGGAGCTGGGCACCAACACCCGCGTGCGGCTATGGGCCTCACCGCGCGCGGCCAACGCGGCCTTTATGGCCAGCATGCCGCAAAACTCCCCGTGGGCCCCTGCCTTGGGCGACAGCGCCACGGCCGGCATGCCCGTCAATTCCATCAGCCAATGGGCCAATTCATCCATCAGCTCCAGCGCGCCCTGCACGGTCGCGATGGGCTGCAAGGGGTGCAGATCAGCGAAGCCCTCAAAGCGCGCCACGCGCTCATTGAGGCGCGGATTGTGCTTCATGGTGCACGAGCCCAAGGGAAACAGGCCCAAATCGATGGCGTAATTCCGCTGGCTGAGGCGCACATAATGGCGCATCGTCTCCGGCTCGGAAAGGCCGGGCAGATCAAGCGGCGCGCGCCGTCCAAGGCCGCCAAGCCGGTCCTTGTGCCCCTTCGGTGCAGGAAGATCCACGCCCGTGCGCGTCGGCGATCCCGTTTCAAAGATGAGTCCCTCGGCCTGCAACAGGCCGCGATTGCCGGACAGCGATGGATGGCTCAAGGATTCGCTCACGCCAGCACCTCTTTCAGCGCCCGCGCGAAGGCGGCGATGTCTTCATCCGTATTCATTTCCGTGGCACAGGTGATCAGCACATCGTCCATTCCGGCGCGCGGATCGAGGCGGCTCATCGCCACCCCCGCGATCACGCCCCGCGCGGCCAGCTGATCGACCACATCCTGCGCCGGTCGCGAAAGCCGCAGCGCAAACTCGTTGAAGAAACGCGGAGTCAGCAAGGAAACACCGGGAAGGGCGGCCAGCGCATCGGCCAGCGTTAAGGTATTCTCGTGATTGAGGCGGGCCAGCCGCGTGAGGCCAGCGGCACCCAACAAAGTCATGTGGATCGTCCAGGCCAGCTGGCACAGGCCCGAATTGGTGCAGATGTTGGACGTCGCTTTGTCGCGGCGAATATGCTGCTCTCGCGTGGAGAGCGTCAGCACGAAGCCGCGCTGGCCATCGGCATCGAGCGTTTCGCCAGCGACGCGGCCCGGCATCTGGCGGATGTATTTCTCCCGCGTCGTGAACAAGCCCACGTAGGGCCCGCCGAAATTCAGGGAATTGCCGATAGATTGGCCCTCGCCGCAGACGATATCCGCGCCATATCCGCCCGCCGGCTCGATCAGGCCAAAGGCCACCGCCTCGGTGAAAGTCGCCACCGTCAAGACCCCGGCCGCGCGTGCCGCATCGGCCACCGAGGTCAGATCGGTAATCGTGCCGAACACGTTGGGCGATTGCACGATCACCGCCGCAACCTCATTGCTTAGCTGGCGCACCACCGCCGCCTCGTCATCGATGGCTGCGGGCAGCGCCATCACTTCAAGGCCCAGCGCCTCGCAGGCCGTGCGCACCGTGGCCACATAATGCGGGTGCACCCCGCCCGAAAGCACGATTTTGCGCCGCTTGGTGACACGCGCCGCCATCATCGCAGCCTCCGCGCAGGCGGTAGAGCCATCATACATCGAGGCGTTGGATACCTCCATGTTCAGCAACATGGCCACCTGGCTTTGAAATTCAAACAAGGCCTGCAAAGTGCCCTGGGCGATCTCCGGCTGGTAAGGCGTGTAGGAGGTCAAAAACTCGCTGCGCTGGATCAGATGATCCACGCTGGCCGGGACATGGTGGCGATACGCGCCCGCGCCAAGGAAAAACGCCGACTGGCCAGCGCTGGTGTTTTTCTGCGCGAGTGCAGCCAAGTGGCGATGCACCGCGATCTCACCCTGCGCGTTCGGCAAACGCATAACGGGGTTGCGCGCAGCGGGCGGCACGTCGATGAAAAACTCGTCAACCGATGCCGCGCCAATCCGCGCCAACATGGCGGCGCGATCCTCAGCGCCAAGGGGAAGATAGCGCATAGGCTAAAGCCCCTTCACCAAGGCCTGATAGGCATCGCTATCCATCAGGGCGTTTTGCTCTGCCGGATCAGAGGCCTGGATCTGCACAAACCAGCCTTCGCCCTCCGCCGATTCGTTGACGAGTTCCGGCTTGCCGGCCAAAGCCGTATTCACCGCAATGACCGTCCCCGAAAGCGGTGCATAGACATCTGAGGCGGCCTTAGCGCTTTCGACGACGGCCATGGCCTCGCCGGCTTTGACGCTGCGGCCGATCTCCGGCAGCTCGACATAAACCACGTCGCCCAATTGCTCGACGGCATAAACGCTGATGCCGCAAAAGGCGTTTTGCCCCTCAAGGCGCGCCCATTCGTGATCTTTGGTATAGAAATATGCCATCGGATTATCCTTTCTCATATCGATGCGCCACAAAGGGAAGCGGCACAATTTCCGCGGCGCGCGCCTGCCCGCGCACCAAAATCTCAACGCGCACACCGAGCTTTGCCTGCGCTGCCTCGATATAGCCCATGGAAATGGCGCGTTGCAGAGTTGGGCTAAAGCCGCCGCTGGTGACCGCGCCGATCACGCGCCCGCCCAGCAGGATTTGCGCGCCCTCGCGCGCCGGTGCCCGTTCCTCCAGCAAAAGGCCGATACGCTTGCGGGCAGGCCCCGCGGCCAATTCCCCAAGCACGCGCGCGGCCCCAGGAAAATCGCCCGCCAAGCGGCGGCGCTTTTGGATGATCCAGGCCAGATCGGCTTCGATGGGCGATGTGCCGACATCGAGATCATGGCCGTACAGGCATAGGCCCGCCTCCAGGCGCAAGGTATCGCGCGCGCCCAGCCCGATAGGCTTCACCTCCGGCTGGCTCAGCAGCGCCCGGGCGAAATCGTCGGCCCTTTCGGGCCTCACCAACACTTCGAAGCCATCCTCGCCGGTATAGCCAGAGCGCGAGATCAGCAATTGCCCAAACGCGCTGTCATAGCTGGCAAATCGCATGAAAAACAAATCGGAAACGCCAGGGACAAGCCGCTCCAGCACGCTTTTGGCCATGGGGCCCTGCAGCGCAAGCAAGGCGCGATCATCAACGCGATCAACGCGCAGGCCCGTCATCCCCGCGATCCGGGCGAAATCGGCCTCCTTGCAGCCGGCATTGACCACCACATAAAGGCCGTGCGCCATATCCGCGTGCGCAAGGCGGCCGATGATCAAATCATCCTCGATGCCGCCTTGCTCATTGAGCAGGACGGAATAGCGCTGCTGGCCCGGTTTCAGGCCGATGAGATCAGAAGGCACCAGTTTTTCAAGCCGCCGGGCCGCCGCTTCAAAGCCTTCCACCTCTGGGCCAAACAAGAAAGCCGGGCCCATATGGGAGACATCAAACAGGCCGGCCTGGGCCCGCACCC
>JAKFWI010000170.1 GCA_021731965.1 Hyphomonadaceae bacterium
TTGGCCCGGTGGGATGACGCAAGGTTTAGCCCCATGGCCCCTGGCGGGCGGCGCGGGGGCCGGCTATAGCCCAAGCATGATTTGGGGTTTTGGCAAGAAAAAGCCGGAGGCAGCCGCTCAGCCCAGCGGCACGCTCAGCCGGCTGTTTGAGGGGCTAAAGAAATCCTCCTCGCGCCTCGGCGAGGGGCTGGCCAGCGCCTTCGTCAAGCGCACTTTGGATCAAGCCGCGCTCGATGAATTGGAGGATTTGCTGATCGCCTCCGATATGGGCGCGCCTGCCGCCGGGCGCATCATCGCCGGCTTTGCCGCCAAGCGCTTTGGCCGCGAGGCCGATGCCCAAGAGATCAAAGAGGCCCTGGCCTTCGAAATCGCCGCCATCCTGCGCCCGCGCCAGGTTGCGCTCGATCTTGCCGCGCCGCCGCATCCACGCGTGGTGCTGATGGTGGGGGTCAATGGCTCGGGCAAGACCACCACGATCGGCAAGCTCTGCGCGCTTCTTTCGGGGGCGGGAGCGAAGATCATGGTGGCGGCGGCCGATACCTACCGCGCCGCGGCGATCGAGCAGCTCCAGCTGTGGGCGGAGCGCGCGGGTGCTGGGTTTGTCAGCCACGGCCAGGGCGCGGACGCCGCCGGCGTGGCTTATGAAGGCCTGGAGCAGGCCCGCGCCGTGGGGGCCGATGTGTTGCTGATCGATACCGCCGGGCGCTTGCAAAACAAGACCGAATTGATGGCCGAACTGGCCAAGCTGGTGCGGGCCTTGCGCAAGCTGGATGACGATGCTCCCCACGAAACGCTTTTGGTGCTGGATGCCAGTGTTGGCCAGAATGCGCTCTCGCAGGTGGAGAGCTTTCGGGCGACGGCCCCCCTCACCGGCCTGGTCATGACCAAGCTCGATGGCACGGCGCGCGGCGGCGTGCTGGTGGCCATCGCCGAGCGCCACGCTTTGCCCGTACATTTCATTGGTGTGGGCGAGAAGGCCGAAGATTTGCAGCCCTTCGATGCGGATTCGTTCGCGCGCGCTTTGGTGGGCCTTGCCCCGTAAAGGGCTGTGCTTTGGCAGAGACAAAAGGAAACCATGACATCCCCTCCACTTCCCCCTGATCCTGCCAAAGCCGGTGCCAATATCGCCGTCGAGCTCGGCCCCGTGCTGGTTTTCATGCTGGTGTACAATCTGGCTCAACGCGCCGCGCCCACCGAGGCGATCTTCTTTGCCACCATTGCCTTCATGGTCGCCACGACGGCCGCTTTGCTCTATGCTTGGCGGGTGCAAAAACGCGTGCCGCCCATGTTGATCATCACCGCAGCCGTGGTGCTGATCTTTGGCGCGTTGACGCTGATCCTGCATGACAAGACCTTCGTCTTCCTCAAGCCCACCATCATCAATGCTCTACTTTCGGGAGCGATTTTTGGTGGGCTGCTGCTGCGCAAAAACCCGTTAAAGCTGGTGCTGGGCTCGGCTTTGCAGCTGCCAGAGGCGGTCTGGACCCAATTGGCCCTGCGCTTTGGGGTGTTTTACGCGTTCCTCGCCGGCCTCAATATTGTGATCTGGCAGAGCTTTAGCGAAGCCTTTTGGGTGAATTTCCGCTTGGCGGGGGTGATTCCCATCACCGCGGTGTTTTTGCTGGCCAATCTGCCGCTGATCACCAAGCATTCCAAGGCCTCGTCCGATCAGCGATAAACCGTTCCATGCGGGTTCGAGAACGGCGCGGCGGCCCCGGCGAGCCAATCTTGATAATGCTCCAGCGCCCAGCGCACCGAGGGGAAAGCCAGTTGCCCCCAAGGGATATCCTTCCAGGCGAACAGCGCAACCTCTAGACTTTCGGGCCCTGGGCTAAAGCCAGGGCTGGCAAAGCGCGCCCGAAACATCACCTGCACCTGGCTGATGCGCGGCACGGAATACACGCTCAACACGCCGTCCAGCACCAATTCAGCGCAGGCCTCCTCGCGCGCCTCGCGCAGGGTGCCTTCCTCAACCGTCTCGTTTTCCTCCAGGAAACCTGCGGGCAGTGTCCAAAAGCCTAAGCGCGGCGCGATGGCTCGCTTGCACAACAAGACGTGATCATCCTCCACCACCACCGCACCGACCACCACTTTGGGGTTGACGTAGTCGGTGAAGGCGCAGTGATCGCATACCCGCCTGGGCCGATCTTCGCTTTCCGGCGTCTGCATCGTGAAGGAAGGCTGCAGCATATTTGGCATGACTCATGAATAGGCGAGCGGTAGTGAGCGCGGAAAGTCAATGAGAAGCAATAATCTTGCGTTGGAATAGAACATCTGCGATCATTGCACAGCTAACTTCTGCAGCGGTTGGCGGGGGGCGTTATGGCTGTTCGTGGCGATAAGGACGCTGGCTTCGCTCTAGCGTTCTCACCTAGCCATCTCTTACACCGCGCCCAACAGGCGGCGGCGGACCATTTCGCGTCCAGATTGAATCGCGGCGGCTTGACCGTGCGTCAGTTTGCCGTCCTTTGTAGCATTGAGGCCCTGCCCGGCAGCACCCAAACAGAATTGGTTAATGCGACCGGCATTGATCGCTCGACTTTGGCGGATTTGATCCACCGGATGCAGGATCGCGGCCTGCTGACCCGCAACCGCGCCACCGGCGATGCACGCGCCAACAATGTGACGCTGACCCCCGCCGGCCTGAAACTGTGGCGCGAGGCCATGCCGGAGGCCCAGGCCGCCGATGAGGCCATTTTGGGCCTGCTGACCAAGGGCAAGCGCCAAGCCTTCATCGCCGCTTTGCGCGTGGTGGGGCAAGTCTTGTCCGAGAAAACGCCAGCAAAGGCCAAGAAGGCCAAAGCCAAGCTCAAGGCCAAAAAGCCGGATGCCGCCGAAAAGCCGGCAAAACCCAAGAAAAAGCTGAAAAAGCGCAAAAAGAAAAAGCCATCGCCGGAAGCCGTGTCGTTAGCTCCGACGCCCCGCGCCGGACGTAAAGGCAAATCCGCGATCAATCAGGCCGGCTGAGCCGCGACGGGGCGCAAAGCCGGTAAGATGGCGCGCTGCACGAAGGCCGCATCAATCGGTCCGGCCCGATGCGCCACGATTATCCCGGCCGCATCGATCACAAAGGTTTCAGGAACTTTGCGCACGCCAAACTCCAAAGCCAGCCGCCCCTGCCGATCCAGCCCGATCGCCTCATAGGGATCACCCAATTCGCTGATCCAGGCGGCACTGGCCCCGGGTTCGTCCTTATAGGCCACACCCAAAATGGGTGCGCCGGCTTGGCGCAATTGCAGCAACAAGGGATGCTCCTGCCGGCAGGGCGCACACCAAGACGCATAGAAATTGAGCACATAAGCGCGCCCGGCGAAGCGCTCGGACACGAGGGCCTCGCCCCCGCTTAGTCCCTCCAGCGCAATGGCCGGGGCCAGCTTGCCGATCAAGGGGGATGGGCCGAAGCGGTCCTCACCCCCGCCGCGCAGCAAAGCCAACCCGCTTAAAGCCGCGATGCCCAGCAGGGCCAACAGCGGCACGATCGCCAGCCAGCGCCTCATTGGCGCGCGCGCCAGGCGCGCTCCGCTTTGCGCAGGCGCAGCCAAATGCGCGCCACCAGCCAGCTTAGCGCGGTGGCGCTCAGGCCATAAGCGGGCCAGATATAGAGCCAACGCGGGTCACTCGGATCAGCATTCATGGGCTATCCCCCGGTGCATAGCCGCGTTTGCCGGCTTGCTCCAACACGTGTGCACGCATCTGCGCGAGGCAGAGTGCCGCAAACAACGCCCCATAGCCCAGGCCCATGATCAGCAAAGGCCAGAGCAAAGACGGATCGATCGCCACCCCCCCGGCCCGCAGAAAGCTGGAAGGCTGATGCAAGGTGTTCCACCATTCCACCGAGAAATGGACGATCGGCACGTTCACCGCGCCCACCAGAGCCAGAATTGCGCCGAGGCGCGCCGCCCGCTTTTCATCTTCGATCGCCGCGCGCAAAGCCAAATAGCCCAAATAGCTCAAAAACAGGATCAGCATGGAGGTCAGCCGGCCATCCCACACCCACCAGGTGCCCCAGGTCGGCTTGCCCCACAACGAGCCCGTCGCCAAACACAGGCCGGCATAGACCGCACCAACAGGCGCAATGGCGCGCGCCGCCACGTCAGCCAAAGCGTGTTGCCAGATCAGATGCACGAAGCTGGCACCCGCCAAAGCCATATAGCCGCTCAAGGCCCAAGACGCGGCAGGCACATGCACGAACATGATCCGCACGCTTTCGCCCTGCAGATAATCGGCCGGAGCAAATAGCAAAGCCCATGGCAGGCCGATGGCGAACAATAGCACAGCCAAGCCGGCGGCAATCGGCAAGGCCCAGCGCGTCAGGGCCAGAAAGCGGGCTGGATTGGCAAAGTTTGATACCATGTGCGCAGCGTTACCGCGATCTCCAGCCGCTTGCCTAGCCCGGCCTGTTCGCGTTATCCGCGATCGTGAGTAAGGCGGGCTAGGATTCCGAATGCGCGCGCAGGGCCGCGCCCGCGCCAAACGGTCCCAGCGTCCAGGCAAAAAGAACGCAGGCACTCAGCAAAGTGAGGGGTGGCACCGAGGATTGCCCTGCCGCAGCCGCCGAAATGGCCGCCGCCGCGAACAGCAAAGGCGGCGTCATGAAGGGCAAGACCAGCAAGGCCAAGAGCAGCCCGCCGCGCTTGACCCCCGCTGTCAGCGCCGCCCCAAGCAGCCCAAAGCCGTAAAACGCCGCCAGCGCCAACCCAACCGCGAGCACCACGACGGGCGCGGCGGCCGGCGGTGTTTGCAGCGCGATGGCCAAGGGTGCCGCAGTCAACGTGATTGGCCCGCCAATAGCGATAACGGCCGCGATCGCCTTCACTGCGGCGAATACTTCCATGGGCCAGGGGGCCAGCGCCCATTGTTCGATCGAGCCATCCTCCAAATCGGCTTGCAGCAGGCGCTCAAAGGTCATGATCGCTGCCAGCCCCGCAAACACCAGCAGCAATGGCGGGCCGATGCGCTCCAGCAAGGCTCGCTCCGCGCCGACCGCGAGCGGCACCAAAGTGGCAGCGCCAAGAAAAAAGCCAAGCGGCGTCGCCACCCCGCCGGCCCAGGCCAAGGCGATTTCCCGCCGCAATAGCGCCCAAAGCGTAAAAAGCGCGGCCATCACGCGGCTCCAAGGGCGATAACTGCCGCGTCCCGTACGGCCCATGCCTCGTGCAAAGCGGCCAGCACGATCCCGCCGCGGGCCCGGTGTCCCTCGACCAGGCTCTCCAAGCGTGTGCGTCCCGCACCATCCACATTGGCAATGGGCTCATCGAGCAGCCAGACGGGGCGATCGGTCAAAGCCAGGCGCATCAGAGCCGCGCGGCGCTTTTGCCCCGCCGATAGGTGCTGGCACACCATGTCGGCGTGAGCCATCAAGTCCATCGCACTAAGCGCAGGCTCGACGCGCGCCGGTGCACCGCCCAGCGCCAGCGCCCAATACTGTGCCTCCTGGCGCGGGCTGCGCTGCGGCTTTAGCGCATCCTCATGGCTGAGCAACAGGCAGCTTAAACGTGCATCGTCCGCCCCTAAGCGCTGGCCGCTCCGCAAAAGCTGCACCGCGCCCGCCTCCGGCCGCAACAAGCCTGCCATTGCGCGCAACAGGCTAGACTTGCCCGCACCGTTCGCCCCCCGCACCGCGACAAAAGCACCCGCAGAGATGCGGGAAGTGATGGGTGGAAACAAAACGCGGCCGCCGCGCGCCACACAGAGCCCGTCAAGAGCGATCTCCACGGGGATCATGTCAACTCTGCGCGCGTTTGGCGTGATCGGGTCGATCGGCAATTGCACGCACCCGTGACGAAGGATAAGCAGCGATAATCGCCAAACGCTTGGGGCCTAGGAGTTTTCCACATGCCATTTCTCGATAGCTTCAAGTCGCGCCGCGAACTGACCGTGGCTGGCACCACCTACCATTATTATAGCCTTCCAGAAGCCGCCAAAAATGGGTTGGGCGATATCAGCCGCCTGCCCGCCTCGTTGAAGGTTTTGCTGGAAAATCTGCTGCGCTGCGAGGATGGCTGGGCCATCAAGCAAGCGGATGTGCACGCCGTGGCCCGCTGGCTGGAAAACCGCGGTAAGGCCGAGCATGAAATCGGTTTTTCCCCAGCCCGGGTGCTGATGCAGGATTTCACGGGCGTGCCCGCGGTGGTTGATCTTGCAGCCATGCGCGATGCCACCACCAAGCTGGGCGGTGATGCGCAGCGCATCAACCCCCTTGTGCCCGTCGATCTCGTGATCGATCACTCGGTGATGGTGGATGTGTTTGGCCGCGCTGATGCCTATGCGCGCAATGTCGCTTTGGAATATCAGCGCAACAAAGAGCGCTACCAGTTTTTGCGCTGGGGGGCCTCGGCTTTCAATAATTTCCGCGTGGTGCCGCCCGGCACCGGCATCTGCCACCAAGTGAACGTCGAATATTTGGGTCAAACCATTTGGGTAGGTGAGCGCGAAGGCGCAAAACTCGCTTACCCCGATTCCCTGGTCGGCACGGACAGCCACACCACCATGATCAATGGCCTGGCTGTACTCGGCTGGGGCGTGGGCGGGATCGAGGCAGAAGCGGCCATGCTCGGCCAGCCCATCTCCATGCTGATCCCCGAAGTGATCGGCTTTCGGCTGGCAGGGCGGCTGCCCGCCGGCGCAACCGCCACAGACATGGTGCTGACGGTTACCGAAATGCTGCGCAAAAAGGGCGTTGTCGGTAAATTCGTGGAGTTTTTCGGCCCAGGCTTGGACGGCATGCCCGCAGAGGATCGCTGCACCATCGCCAACATGGCGCCGGAATACGGTGCCACCTGCGGCTTTTTCCCTATCGACGAAGAAACCGTAAAATTCCTGCACGCCTCGGGGCGTGATCCGGCCCGGGTGGCGCTGGTCGAAGCCTATGCCAAGGCCCAGGGCCTGTGGCGTACCGACGGGCCCGAGCCCGTCTTCACCGATACGCTGGAGCTCGATCTCGCCAGCGTGGTGCCGTCCTTGGCTGGGCCAAAGCGCCCGCAGGATCGCGTGGCGGTTTCGGCGGCCGCCAAATCCTTCGCCGGCACGCTCGCCGAATATTCCAAATCCGCCGAGGCGGCCACGCGCTTTCCCGTCGCGGGCGAGGTCTACACGCTCGGCCATGGGGACGTGGTCATCGCGGCCATCACCTCCTGTACCAATACCTCAAACCCCAGCGTGATGATGGCGGCGGGCCTGCTGGCCCGTAATGCCAACGCCAAGGGCCTGAAGGTGAAGCCGTGGGTGAAAACCTCGCTCGCGCCGGGCAGCCAAGTGGTCACGGATTATTTCGCCAAAGCCGGCCTCACCGCTGACCTCGATGCGCTGGGCTTCAATCTGGTTGGCTATGGCTGCACCACCTGCATTGGCAATTCCGGCCCGCTGCCCGAAGCCATCACAGCCGCGATCAAGCAGCATGATGTGGTCGCGGCCTCGGTGCTGTCGGGCAATCGCAATTTCGAGGGACGGGTCAATCCCGATACCCGCGCCAATTATTTGGCCTCCCCGCCGCTGGTGGTGGCCTATGCCCTGGCCGGCAATTTGCAGGTCAATCTCGATACCGATCCGCTTGGCCATGATACCTCAGGCGCGCCTGTATATCTGAAGGATATCTGGCCCACCGCCGCTGAGGTTGCCGAAACCATCCGCAGCGCCATCAATCCGCAATTGTTTGCCAGCCGCTATGGCGATGTCTTCAAGGGCGATGCGCTGTGGCAGGCCATTGGCGGAGGCGCGGGGCAAACCTATCAATGGGATGGGGCCAGCACCTATGTGCGCAATCCGCCCTATTTTGAGGGCATGTCCATGACGCCCAAGGCCCCCACGGATGTCAATAATGCCCGAATTTTGGGACTGTTTGGTGATTCCATCACCACCGATCACATCTCCCCCGCGGGTGACATTACGGGCGCGGGCCCGGCCGGCGATTATCTCAAGGGCCACGGCGTCGATAAGGCGGATTTCAACTCCTATGGCGCACGGCGCGGCAATCATGAAGTGATGATGCGCGGCACCTTTGCCAATATCCGCATCAAGAACGCCATGACCCCCGGCATCGAAGGCGGCATCACCAAGCATTATCCCAGCGGGGAGGTGCTGCCCATTTATGATGCCGCCATGCGCTACGCCCAGGAAGGCCGCCCGCTGGTGATTTTCGCCGGCAAGGAATACGGCACGGGCTCCTCACGCGATTGGGCGGCCAAGGGCACGCGCCTTTTGGGCGTGCGCGCGGTGATCGCCGAAAGCTTTGAGCGCATCCACCGCTCTAACCTGATCGGCATGGGCGTCATGCCTTTGCAGCTCGAAGGCGGGGCCACCTGGAAGGCCCTGGGCCTGACGGGAGCCGAAACCGTGAGCATTGCCGGGGTCGCGGCACTCAAGGTGCGCCAACACGTTTCCATCTTGCTGACGCGGGCGGACGGCGTGCAATCCACCATTGCGGCGCTGCTGCGCATCGATACCGAGAACGAATTGGAATACTTCAACCAGGGCGGCATTTTGCATTATGTGCTGCGCAGCCTGGTGAAAGCAGCCTGAGGCGATCGGGGGCGGCTGAGGGGTGGCCGTCACCTCCGGCGGTCAAAGTCCGATCCAGGAGGCCCGGGCCCGTGCCCAGCAGCTTCTGGTAATCCTCAAACCTCAGCTGCGCATGGGCAGGCCGCCCGCGGTCGGTGATGATGACCGGCCTCTTCTCGGCCGCCTTCTTGGCACTGCCGGCATCCTGATTGAATTGCCGGCTCGTCATGGTGGTGATGCGAACAGACTTTCTCCAGTGGAGCCACCCTGCCATCATAGGCGGAACTGGTCCGTCTACTGTAGCAACTTTGCTACCTATTCCCACTCGATTGTTTCGCGGAAGCATAGAACGCTGTATTTTCGCGCCTTTTCGGAAAAGGACAGACAAACCACCGACATTTCCTTCGTCGCGCATTTCCGCTTGGCCGCGAATGTTGGCGCAGGCCCACAAAAGCGCGCCGCACACGGCGTGATCGACATTAAACCCTATACGCGTTCTGCCTGCATTGCGCCTATCGCTTGAATGCCCCCGTGCTGGCGCGCGTCAAGGCACGCTTCGCTTTACACCTGTGACGCCGCCTGCGCGCGGCGGCGCTCCTGAACTCGTGGGGACGCGGGGCTTCGTCATTGGTCATTGCCGAAATGTGCGCCTCTGGTGCAGGCCGAACACGGGGTTTATGATCAGCCAGCTCACGGCGCAAGCGTCGTCAATCCTGCTCCTCGAGCAGAGAGCGCAGCATCCATGCCGTCTTTTCGTGGACGTTGAGGCGTTGTGTCAGCAAATCCGCAGTCGGTTGATCATGGGCGCTCTCTACAAGAGGAAAAATGCCTCGCGCGGTTCGCGCAACGGCTTCGTGCCCCTTGACCAGAACACGCACCATCTCCAGCGCCTTGGGCGGCTTAGTGGGCGCATCCTTCACCGAACTGAGGCGGCCGAACTCGCCATAGCTTCCCGGTGCGTGATGCCCCAGCGCGCGGATACGCTCGGCGATCGGGTCCACCGCATTCCACAATTCCGTGTATTGGGTCATGAACATCACATGCAGCGTGTTGAACATCGGCCCCGTCACGTTCCAGTGGAAATTGTGCGTGGTCAGGTAGAGCGTATACGTATCGGCCAGCAGTTTTGAGAGCTCAGCAGCAATCTGCGCGCGGTGCTCCTCCGAAATACCGATTTCGATGTGTCTCGCGTCTGCTTTCGCCATGTTCCTACTCCTTATTTCAGCCATTCTACACTATCTGCTCAATGTCTCACGCGTCAGCGAGCGAACGATACGCAACATAAGCCCCGACCAATAAGACGAAGACCGTGAAAACCCGCTGCAGCAGCGCGCGCCGTGCGGCGAGCTTCCGGCTCGCCCAAACGCCCGCCGCGCCGCCAATGACGCCGCCCAAAATCATCCAGCCCGCGATCGACCAGATGACGAAACCAGACAACGCATAATTGACGGCGGTCGTCGCACCGAACAGCGCCACCGCAAGCAGCGATGACCCCACTGCGTTCAGCATCGGCATGCGCGATCCCAGCATCAGGCCTGACACGATCAGGAAGCCGCCGCCAATGCCAAAGAAGCCCCTTTGTGATCGGCGATGCCGCCTTTGTCGGTGACACCCTCTCATGCCCGACTATGGCACAGCCCGCGCCGACTTTCCGGGCGGCGACGCCAAAGCGCTCTATCGCTCCATTCGCAAAATCCTGGCGCTGCCAGCCGAGACCCGCATCTTTGTCGGACACGATTACAAGCCCGCGGGCCGCGACACGTATGCGTGGGAGACGAGCGTCGCCGAACAGCGGGCAAAGAATATCCAGATCAATGACACGGTCGATGAAGACCAC